>CAYVUV010000221.1:0-6424 GCA_964455095.1 uncultured Binatia bacterium (SeqCode) | reverse complement strand
GCCGCTTCCTGCGAGTACATCCCATAGGTGCCGAAGCGCTCGCAGAGCTGGCGCATGGCGTTGGCGTCGGACGCGCTGAGCAACGGGTCGAACAGGCGGTACGTGTTCCCGGACATCACACCTCCTTGGGCCGTCGCGAATATATCCACTGCGGCGAGCGGGATGCCAGCGTTTTGATGTGCGAGCCCTTGCCTTCGCACTTTGTTTGTCAGTGGCTGGCCACCGCTGTGTTCGCCCACTATGCTAAGCGGCGCCGCGCGGCCCGGGCCGGCGCGGCGGACAGGAGGGCAGGAGACGCAATGGGGAACGCGAGAGGCGGATACGGTACGAGCGGTCGACTGGTCGCACTGCTCGTGCTCGCTGTCGCGACGTTACCCCAGCCGCTGCTCGCGCAGCCCGAGACGCCGACGGGGACGATCGTGCCGCGGCCAAGCGCAACTGCGGCCGCCACCGCGACGGAGACGGGTACCGAGACGCCGACGGCGACGGAGACGAGCACCAGGACTGCCACCGCGCTGCCCTCGCCCACCGCGACGTCCACGGTCACCGTGACCGCGACGGCCACCGCCACTGCGACCGCCACCGCTATGGCGACGGCCACTGCCACTGCGTCCGCGACCGCCACCAATACCGCCACTGCGACCGCCACGCCCACGGTTACCGTTACCGCCACGCCGACCGAGACTTCGAGCGTGACGCCGACCGGGCCGACGCGGACCTCGACGCGCACGGCGACGCGATCGGTGACGCGGACCGTCACACCGGTCAACACGCGCACGCCGAGCGGCACGCGCACCGAGACCGCGACACGCACCGCGACCGGGACGCGCACGCCCACTCCGACCGCGACAGATACCGGCACGGCGACGGCGACCGCCACGGTGACGCCGACGCGCTCGGCCACGTCGACGCGTTCGGCGACCGAGACGCCGCTCGACACCCGCACGCCGACCTCCACGGCCAGTGTCACGGTCACGGTGACGCGCACGGTGACCTGGACCCGCACGCCGACGATCTCGCCCAGTCGCACGGCGACGCCGACCGGTACCGCCAGCCGCACGCGCACCGGCACGGCGACCCGCAGCCCGTCGATCACGCCGACCGAGCTGCCATCGGCGACGCCGAGTGGGACCGTCACCGCCACCCGCACGCGCACCGGCACCGTCACCCACACCCGCACGGCGACGTTTACGCGTACCGTGACCGCGTCGCCGTCGGTCTCCGCGACGCGCACCGGCACGCCGACGCGCACGGCGACACCGACGTCGACGCGCACGGCGACGCCGACCATCACCGGCACCGCGACGCGGTCGGCGACGGTGACGCAGACGGCGACCCGGACGCTGACGCGCACGGTGACGGAAACGCCGACCCCGGCCGCGGCGTTCATCAGCCTCGATCTGATCGACGACCGGCGCGGCGACAACAACGACGGCAGCTTCGTGACCATCGTCGCGGCGCTGGTCACCGACCGCAACGGCAACCCGCTCGGCGATGGCGTCGAGGTGCGCTTCAGCCTGGTGGCCGCCGGCGCCGGCGTATCGATCAGCCAGATCGGGCGCATCAACGAGCTGCCCGACTGCGACGTCTCCCGCTACGAGGAGGATACCGGGCGGCAAGTGCGTGCGCAGCCCGGCATCGCGCTGGCTTGTCTGACCTATTTGCAGAGCCGCGAGGGCAACACCGTCACCATCGCGGCGGAAGCGCCGATCCCGCGCGGCGCGGTGCGCGTCGAACGCGGCGTGCGGCTGCCGCTCGGGCCGCCGCCGTCGCCGACCGGGACGCGCACCGGCACGCCGTCGCGCACCGCGACGGTGAGCCCGACCGCGTCGCCGAGCGGCACGATCACGCCGACGGGCACGCCGACGCCGACGGTGACGAACACGGGGACCGTGACGCCGACACCGTCCGACACCGGCACCCCCACCGAGACCCAGACGCCGTCGTCGCCGGCGCGCGTCGTCGCCGTTCCCGGCGGCCCGGTGCGCCCGGGCGAGCGCGCCGATGTGGGCGTCGACCTGATCGACCCGGACCAACTCATCTTCAGCATGCAGTTCGACCTGTTGTTCGAGGAGGCGGCCTTCACGCTGACCCAGATCGCCCAGCGCTGCCTGCGCGATCCGCGCGTCACCACGCATCTGCTGTCAGTGACGGTGGCGTTCGACCCGCCGCCCCCGACCGGCCAGCGCCGCTTCCGCTTCGTGTTCTTCGACAACGGGATCGGCGCGCAGGATCCGATCGGCAGCGGCCCAATCGTCCGCTGCACATTGCCGGTCGACACCGACGCGCCGCTCGGTCCGACACATGTGACCGTGACGCAACTGCTCGGCGGCGACAGCGAAGGACACCTGCTGCAAGGGGTGCTGGGGGTCGGCGCCGACGTCATCATCGACCCCGAGGCGCCGCTGCCGACGCCCACGCCGACGGCCACGAATACTGCGACCGCGACCGAGACGCCGACCGCGACGCCCACGGCAACGCCGACGTTCACCCGCACGTCCACGCCGACCGCGACATTCACTGCGACCCCGACGGCTAGCGCGACACCGAGTGAGACACGGACCGCGACGCCGACGGATACCGCCACCGCGACCGCTACGGCGACACCGCTGCCGCCCTGCGCGGGTGACTGCAACGACGATCGCAGTGTCGGCGTCGACGAGCTGATTCAGGGCGTCAACATCGCCCTCGGCCACTGGCCGCTCGGCGATTGCGAACGCTTCGACGCCAACGGCGATGAGGCGCTGACGATCGACGAGCTGGTCGCCGCGGTCGGCTTCGCGCTCGCGGGGTGTCCGGACTGAGGACTGGTCCAGCCTTCTCAGGCTCAGATGGCATTGCCCAGGAATTCCCCCTCAGGCGTGCCACGGACGACGTGGAGAATCACGAAACCACGAAATAGCGAACGCACGAGAGATAAACTCAGAAATTCAAGCCTCCGGATCAGAGTTTCGTGTTTTCGTACTGTCGCGCTTTCGTGATTCTCTGACGGAGGGCGACGCTCCCGCGGAGCCGTCTGCCACATTGAGGCACGGCTCGGCAGGAGCCTCGCCCTCCCGGTCGGAGATGATCGACAGTGCTCCAAGAGGGGAAGGAAGAGTCCTCACCAGCCGATATCGCGCAGGAACGAGGCGATCAGGCTGACGGTCGAATCCGGGTTGTCGCCGGCGGCGAGGTGGCCGGCATTCGCGACGATGGCGAGGCGGGCGCCAGGGATGAGGGCGGCGATCTCTTCGGCGCCCTGTGAGGAGAGCACGTCGCTGGCGGCGCCGCGCAGGACGAGCACCGGGCAGCGCAGCGCGGCGGCGTCGGTCTCGAGGCCGTCGACGACGTTGCGCCAGCTGCCGTTCTCGACGTCGCCGGCGGCGCGCAGGCGGCGGCTGTAGCCGTGCTTCCACACCCAGCGGCCGTCGCTGCGCTGGCGCAGGTTGCGGCTCAGGCGCTCGGGCTGCACCGACTTGCGGTGCGGCAGGTACGGGGCGATCTCGTCCGCCGCCTCCTGCAGCGAGCCGAACGATTCGTGCGCCGACATGAAGGCGAGGATCTTGCGCACACCGGCCTCTTCGAGGCGGTGGCCGACGTCGATCAATGTGATGGAGGCGACCAGCTCGGGGTGCGCGGCGCCGAGCGTGATCGAGACGATGCCGCCCAGCGAGGCGCCGACCAACGCGACGCGGCGCAGGCCAAAGTGCGCGCACAGCGGCGGCAGCGTGGCGGCGAGGCCGATGCGGCCGAAGTCCTCGGTCGGGTCGGAATCGCCGTGCTCGGGCAGGTCGGGCGCCAGCACGTGGTAGCGCTCGCGCAGCGCGGCGCCGAGGTCTTCGTACATGTACGCCGTCTGCCCGCCGCCGTGCAGGCAGACAACTGGCGGGGCGCCGGCAGGTCCCCACTCGAGGTAATGCACCTGCCGGCCGCCGACGATCGTGAACCCACTGCGCCCACCGGTTGGCACGTCGTGCCGCGGCGCGCCCGAACCCTCAGCCCGAGCCTCAGCCTCAGCCTTATTCCCCTCCGTCGGCACGAAGCTCATGCGTGCCTCGATTCCGATACCGATACCGATTCCGACCCCGAGCTCGTCACGCCTTGAACGTCGCCTTGGCCTGCGACAAGACGACGTTGCCCTTCTGCGTCTCGGCCGAGACGATCGCTTCGCCGGGTCCGGTGACCCAGATCTTGGTGCGGATCGTATCGCCGTAGAAGACCTGATCGGCGAAGCGGGCGCGGAACGAGCTGAAGCGGGTGCGATCGCCGCCGCACACGGTCTTGAGGATGGCGCGGCCGACGATGCCGTAGGTGCACAGGCCGTGTAGGAATGGCTTCTCGAAGCCGGCCATCTTGGCGAAGTCGGGATCGATGTGGATCGGGTTGGGATCGCCCGACAGCCGATAGATGGCGCCCTGCTCGGGCTGGACGAAGTCTTCGACGACGTGGTCGGGCGCGCGCTGCGGGATCTCTTCGCTGGCCGCTGACGGACCGCGCTCGCCGCCGAAGCCGCCGGCGCCGCGGATGAACAGCGTCGAAGTGGTCGACAGCAGCGGGCCTTTGGAGTCCTCGACCACGCCTTCGGTCTCGATCACCGCCGCCTTGCCCTTGTCCCACACCGCCGTCACCTTGCCGACGACGTTGACCTTGGCTTCGGGGGGAATCTCGCGATACAGCGTGATGCCCTGCTCGCCGTGCAGCAGCATGGCGAGGTTGATCTCGACGTTGGAGATCAGGCCGCCCATCGACAGCATGCCGGGAATGACCGCAAAGGTGGGCAGCACCTTCGGGCCCTTGCCCTCGAAGACGTACTCGAGCTCGCCTTCGGGCTTGGCGCCGACGCCGAGTGCGTACAGGATGACCTTGTTGGCGTCCCACTCGAACTTCACCGGTTCAAACTGCAAGCCGACGAGATCACTGCCAATCTTGCGCATCGCTCCCACCTTTTCGTCTGAAGTTGTGTTGTGGATCAGGGCAATCGGAGTTCTTGTTTCTCTGCAATGTCCCGGCGCCTGTCAAGCGCCGCGCAGTCTTCGGGGCGGTGGTGCGGCTCCGACCTCCTCCCCCTCGACGGGGGAGGACTGAGGTGGGGGTGATTCAATGGGCAGCAACGAATGCCTACTACCGTCACGCCGACACGCGGCCGTTGCGCAGCAAACGGCCGGGCAGGGGCCCACTCGCATCGACGGTGTCGCGCCCGTCGCGTCGGATGACCGTGCCGTTGACGATCACCGCGTCGATGCCGGTGGCGTCGGAGACCAGGCGGTCCGCGCCGGCGGGCAGGTCCTGGATGCGCCGCAGCTTGCCGGCGGCGATCGTGGCGGGGTCGAAGACGACGACGTCGGCCGGCCAACCGAGTGCGAGCCGGCCGCGGTCGGTGATGCCGAATACCTCCGCCGGGCGCGCGGTGAGCATGTGCACGGCGCGCTCGAGGCTGAGCGTGCCGCGCTCGCGCACCCAGTGGCCGAGCAGGTGGGTGGAGAAGCAGGCATCGCAGAGCTGGCTGGCGTGCGCGCCGGCGTCGGACAGGCCGAGCACGGTGTGCGGATCGGCGAGCAGCTCGGCGACCTCGTCCTCGTCGTCGTTCAGCAGCGGCATGCGGAAGCGCGCCTCGAGATCGGTGGCCAGCGCCAGGTCGAGCGCGAGGTCGACAGGATCGACGCCGCGCTCGGCGGCGATGGCGGCGACACTGCGCTCCTCGAGCGCCGGCTCGGGCGCGTAGGACGACACGAGGATGCGCTCCCAGCGCGCCGCGAACACGCCCGAGCTCAGCCCAGCGGATTTGAACGCGCGGCGAAACTCGGGGTCGGCGTAGATCCGCTTCCTGCCGGCGGCGTCGGCGGCCGACACCGCTTTGAACACTGGCATGCTCTCGAAGACGAACGGTTCCTTGAACTGGAACTCGAACACCAACGGCCGGCAGCTCACCTGCGGCACGATCGGCAGACCCTGATCGAGCAGCGAGATCGAGTGCTCGAGGAACATGCGGTGCGAGCCTGGGCCGGCCAGGCCGGCGAGCAGCGCGGTCCATGAGATCGTGCGCCCGGTGGTGCGCGCGATGTCGGCCAGCTGGCTGAAGAAGAGATCGGGACCCATCGTCGCCTGGATCATGCCGCGGCCTTCGTCCTGCAGCACGCTGGCGAGCGCCATGGTCTCCGCCAGCTCGGCGGAGCGGCTCGGCACCGGGCGCCCGTCGTAGCCGACATGCGTCGGCGCGTTGGACGTGGCGAAGCCGACCGCGCCGGCGCGAATCGCGTCGCGCACGATGGCCTGCATGGCGGCAATCTCGTCCGCCGTCGCGGCGCGCTCCGTCGACGCCTCGCCCATGGCGTAGAGCCGCAGCGGCGTATGGCCGAGCAGCACACCGAGGTTGATCGCCATGCCGCCGCGCTCGACGGCATCGAGATACTCGGGGAACGTCTCGAACCCCCAGTCGGCGCCG
>CAYVUV010000220.1:0-1719 GCA_964455095.1 uncultured Binatia bacterium (SeqCode) | reverse complement strand
AGCACGCGATGCGTGAGGCGCGTGGTCTCGGACAGGTTCTCGTCGTCGAGCTGGAACGGCGGCGTCACCGAGGGATTGAGGATCTCGATCTCCTGGCACAGCACCTCGACCTGGCCGCTGCGGATGTTCGCGTTGGCCGTTCCCTCGGGGCGCCGGCGAACCTTGCCGACCACCTTGACGCAGAACTCGTTGCGGATGCGCTCGGCCACCGCGAACACCTCCGCGCGATCGGGGTCGCAGACGACCTGCGCGAGCCCTTCGCGGTCGCGCAGGTCGATGAAGATCACCCCGCCGTGGTCGCGGCGACGGTGGACCCAGCCAAACAGCGTCACCACCTGGTCGAGATGCTCGGTGGAAACCTGGCCGGTGTAGCAACTGCGCATCGATGTTCTCCGGTTCATTCGCGGTGCGTCGCGGCAACGGTGGCGCCGCTGCGGTCGGTCGGCGCGACCACCCCCATCGACACCACGTACTTCAGCGCCTCGTCGACGCTCATGTTCAGGTCGATGGTTTCGGCGCGCGGAACCATCAGGAAGAAACCCGAGGTCGGATTCGGCGTCGTCGGCACGTAGACCGAGACCATCTCGACCCCGACGCGGCGGCGGACCTCGTCGGCCGGGGTCCCCGTCTGGAACGCGATCGTCCAGACGTCGGGACGCGGGTACTGCACCAGCAACGCGCGGCGGAACGCCTGGCCGTTCGGCGACAGGATCGTGTCGCTCACCTGCTTCACGCTCGAGTAGATCGAGCGGACGATCGGGATGCGGCCGAGCAGCGCCTCCCAGTAGACCACCAGCCGCTCGCCGATGAAGTTGCGCGCAAGCAGGCCGGTGAGCGCGACCACCAGCACCGTCAGGACGACGCCCAACCCGGGAATGTCGCGCCCGAGCAGTGCGTGCGGCTGCCACTGCGCGGGCAGCAGCCGCAGCGTCTGGTCCATCGTCGTCACGATCAGGTCGAGCACCCAGATCGTGATGGCGAGGGGCACCCAGATCAGCAGGCCGGTGACGAAGTACTTGCGCATGGGGCGCGGCGCGCGGCGGCGTCGCTCAGCTCGACTTCGCGCCGGCAGCCGGTGTCGGCGCCGGGGCTGCGGCGGGGGCCGGCGACGGCGCCGGGCTGCTGGCCGCCGGCTCGGCCTTCTTCGCGTCGGCTGCAGCGGGCTTGCCGTCGCCGTCTGCGCCGGCCGGCTTTGCGTCGGGAGCGCCCTTCTTGCCGCCGTCGCGGAAGTCGGTGACGTACCAGCCGCTGCCTTTCAGCTGGAACGCCGGCGCGCTCAGGCGCTTGTGGAAGGCCTCGGCGCCGCATTCCGGGCAGACGGTCAATGGCGCATCGGAGAGTTTCTGCAGCACGTCCTTCTCGACGCCGCAGCTGTCGCAACGATAGGCGTAAATCGGCATGGTGCAAGCAACCCGCAGAAGAAGCCGCCCGGCCGGGCGGCGGGAGCGCGAGAAAACCTTGAATTATAAAGGAAAATCGCCACCGTCTGGGCGGCGTTGCGACAGGTCAGCCGCGCAGCTCCCGCGCGGCCGAATCGATCGCCGCCCGCAGCTCCGGGTAGCTGCGCGTGACCGGGAACTGCGGGAATTGAGCCTCGATCGACTCGGGCGGATGAATGAAGATGCCGGCGTCGGCAGCCATCAGCATCCCGGTGTCGTTGTAGGAGTCCCCGGCAGCGATCACCTGGAAGTTCAGGCCCTTCAGCGCGTTGACCGCGGC
>CAYVUV010000219.1:0-10652 GCA_964455095.1 uncultured Binatia bacterium (SeqCode) | reverse complement strand
CGCGGTCGGAGAAGGAGAAGTCAGCGTCTCGAGCGTGCGGTGTGAGGAAGCCGAAGACCTCGCGGTCCGGTGCGTCGTCGGTGTCGTCGGTGGCGCCCTCGTCGTCGTCCCGCAACGGATTTGCATCATCGATGTCGCGGGCCAGGACGCTGCGAGAACCGTCTTCGCTGACTAATCGCACGGGGTGATACTCGTGTCCGCAGTCGCGACAGAAGTGTACCGAGTAGAGGCGCTTTTCAGGTGCGCTCGGCAGGAACTGCTGTCCGTCCACGGTCACGGTGCGCTGGCCAGGGGCTTCGAGCGTGGAGTACGCGTGCCCCGCGCCGGAAATGAACTGGTGCAGCTTGAAGGCGAAGAAGCTGCGTGGGTTGGCATCGGGCGAACCGGTGCGCTCGCTCTCGGGGATGCCCGAGACGAGGAGGAGCGTGCGCAGCGCCGAACGACAGGCCGACACATCGCGGCTCGCATCCTCGCTGAGGGCCCGGGCGCCTTCGTCCACGGTGAGCGGGCGCGCGCGCACCCAGCGCTGGTCGACCTCGGACCACGACACGCCGAGCCGCGTCTCGACCCAAATGGTGAGGGGGTGCCTTCGCAGCTCAGCGTCCGAGATGGTCGGTGCGAGCCCCGCGTCGATGGCGGGACCGAGGGCCTTCCGGACGGACTTGTCGTTCTGAGCGGAGTCGGTCACGCGTTCCAGGGTCTCGACGATGACGTTGCTCTCGGGAATCTCGATCGAGAAGAGCTTTGAGGCCACGCGCGCGACGACGCGCCCCTTGTCTTCGAGCGACCCCTCGCTGGCCATCGTGGCAGAGGTGCCGATGCACTGAAGCTTCTCGGGCGACAGCCGCTCGCGAACGCGGCGAACGAGAAGCGCCACATCCGCACCCTGGCGACCGCGATACGTGTGCAACTCGTCGAGCACCAGGAACTTCAGCCCCGCGCAGTTGCCGATCACCTTGCGATCGAGCTCGTCCTGACGGGTCATCAGGAGCTCGAGCATCATGAAATTCGTGAGCAGGATATCTGGCGGGTTCTCCGAGATGCGCCGGCGCTCTTCGGTATCATCTTGCCCGGTGTATCGAGCGAACGTGACCGGCCGCTCGCCGGGCACGTTCGCCATGAACTTGTCGAGCTCCTCGAGCTGGCTGTTGGCCAGCGCGTTCATCGGATAGATGATGATGGCGCGCGTGCGCCGTGTGCCTCCACGCCGCTTCTCCGCCAGCACCGTGCTGACGATCGGGATGAAGAAGCAGAGTGATTTGCCGGAGCCCGTTCCCGTCGTGACGACGTAGCTCTCACCCGGAGATGCCAGCGCGATGGCCTGCTCCTGATGCTTGTAGAGAGACAGTGGGGCGCCGTCAGCTCGGAAGATCTCCGCAGTGCGTGGGTCGAGGGCGCCTCCTGTGATGAGTGTCTCGAGGTTCGCGCCACGCTTGTAGCTCGGGTTGATCTGGATCAGTGGGTCTGGCCAAAAGCGCCCCTCGGCATATATGGCCTCGACCTGCTGGCGAATGTCCTCGGCGTGGATCGTCGTGAAGGATGTTGCGAACTTCCGGTACTCGCTAACCACGGAGTCGCGGAGGGAGAAGACGTCCAGGCTCTTGGCGCTCACGTCGTCCCCCTGGTCTTCGGCTCGCCGCGCGCCGTCCCCAGGTGGTTAGAGATCTCCCCGACCGAGACCCAGGGGCACATGGTCGTCAGCTCAACTCCGTTCGATACGATCGGCCGGGCGCGCACGCGGGGCAAAATGCCGGAAGCGGCGCCTGTCTACAAGCGCCGGAGATCGGCGTTGCAAGGAGTGCAGAAGGGGCGGTCAAGCCGACAGGCTTGGCCGGACCGTACGCGAGGGCCGGCAGGGCGGCTTCACTCCCGCGCCCGTTCAACGCTCGATGATAACCTTCAACGCCTTGGTCTCGGCGGCGCGGCCGAAGGTGTCGTAGGCGGCGAGCATGTCGTCGAGCTTGAAGTGGTGGCTGACGAACTTGTCGACGTCGAGCCGGCCTTCGGCGATCAAGCGCAGCAGCATCGGCGTCGTGTTGGTGTTCACCAGACCCATGCTGATGGTGATGTTGTGGATCCACAGGTCCTGCAGGCGCAGCTCGACGGGCTTGCCGTGCACGCCGACGTTGGCGACGTGGCCGCCGGGGCGCACGATCTGCGTTGCCATGTCGAAAGTGGCGGGGAGGCCGACCGCTTCCACCGCCACGTCGACGCCCCAGCCGTCGGTCAGGGCCATCACCTGTTGCTTCCAGTCGGCATCGGCGGAGTTGACGCCGTCGGTGGCGCCGAACTTCTTCGCCTGGGCGATCCGATTCGCGTCGAGGTCTATGGAGATGATCTTGGCCGCGCCGTACAGCCCGGCGGTCATGATCACCGACAGGCCGATGGGGCCGGCGCCGACGACGGCGACGACGTCGCCCGGCTTGGTCTGGCCGTACTGCACGCCGATCTCGAAGCCGGTGGGCAGGATGTCGCTGAGCAGCACTCCCTGTTGATTGGTGACCCGCGGCGGCACCTTGTAGACGGAGGTCTCGGCATACGGCACACGCACGAATTCAGCCTGGGTGCCGTCGATGAGGTGGCCGAACACCCAGCCGATGCCGACCGCGCCCTCGTCGCCGAGGCAGTGGGCGAAGATGCCCTGCTTGCAGAACAGACAATGCCCGCAGGACTTGATGCACGAGATGATGACGTTGTCGCCGACCGCCAGCGTGGTGACCGAGCTGCCGACCTCCGTGATCACGCCGACGCCCTCGTGGCCGAGGATGCGCCCCGGCGTCACGGCCGGAACGTCGCCCTTGAGAATGTGCAGGTCGGTGCCGCAGATCGTCGTCGTGTCGATGCGCACGATGACGTCGGTCGGGCGCTGGATGCGAGGAGGCGGTACGTCCTGCCACGCCTTCTTGCCCGGGCCCTGGTAGACGAGCGCTTTCATGGCCTACCCTCCTTCTCGGTACGCCGGCCGAATCGGCTCGATCGGTACCGAGGAGGATAGGCGTGTGCTGCGCGGCGCGCAACGCCGTTGCGTGAAGCGCCCGCTGACGTGCGGCGCTTCGCCGACGTCAGTCGTCCGTCAGCGCCTGGCGAATGGCCTGCAGGACGAACAGAAAGTCGCGCTGATTGCGCACCGGTCCGAGTCGCGAGACGCTCTCCAGCGCGCCCAACTCCGTGCGCGTAATGCCGTGGCGCGTGTGCAGGCGCTTGTTGGCCCTGAAACGCTGCCAGGCAGAGTCGGTCTTGTCCGGTTCGGAGCCGGGTCTGACCATGGCGCGGACATTGGGATTGGCCAGAAAGAACAGCTCCTGCCGATCGAGATCGAGCGCCGCGGCGAGCTTGGCGACGATCTCGGGACTCGGGTGGCGCGCTTCGGCTTCGAGGTAGCCGATGTAGTTTGGGCGACACCCGACCTTGTCCGCGACTTGAGCCTGGGTCAGCTCGAGCTGCATCCGGCGACGTCGGAGAACGGGGCCGAGGCTGATGGTCTGTCTGCGGTGATTGGGCATCAGCAGACCGTCCATTTCCGGGGGGCGATGAGCCGCAGTAGTACGCGCATGCGGCATAGGGTAACCCATGAGAGGGCATAGGGGAATATACTGAGGCATTTTTTTACGTTTTGGGGTTCGGCCGCCGCACATCGACATCCAAACCGCATAGTCAGGCGGTGCGCTAGGGGCGCTATTGGTGACGAGCCGCCCGTTGCGCACTGAGTGCCACCGCGATGGCGGCGTGGCGCTCGCGGTCGAGCGCGTAGCGGGTCATGAAAGCGATGGCGATGACGGCGAGCGCGGCGATGCCGGGGCCGTACAGGATGCCGAGGGCGACCAGCTTGTCCTCGTCGACTTCGCCCGGGATGGCCTGGGTGGGAAAGGCGATGGCGTCGACGGCCAGCCCGGCGATGCCGTGGCCGAGGCCGGAGGCGGACTTGCCCGCGAATGACAGCGCGCCAAAGAAGATGCCTTCCTGACGCCGTCCGCTCAAGAGCTCGTGCTCATCGGCGATGTCGGCCATCATCGAGCCCGAGGTCACCAGCCCGCCGGCGGCGCAAAATGCCGCGAGCACGGACATGGCCAACAAGACGGCGAAGAAGAGCGGGCTGGAGCGGTCGGGGAACATGCCCAGCAGATAGACGAGCGGTGGCAGCAGCGTGAAGATGCTGAACGCGATCGTGCTGAGCAGGAAGGTCGGCTTCTTGTCGAAGCGCCGGGCGATGACGGTCCACACCGGTAGACCAGGCAGGAAGCCGAGCGCGATCACCAGCTGGAGGCTGCGGATCTGCTCGGGCTCGAGCAGCCAGAAGTAGGTCGCCATATGCAGCCCGAGCGTTTCCTGGACGCCGCGCGTGACGAAGAACACCACGACACCGATGAACAGGGCGCGAAACGAGCGGTTGCCGAGCGCCTCGACGAGCTCGCGCCAGACGCGTCCGAAGGAGAACGGCTCGGGATGTTTGGGCGCGGGCGGCAAGTACCGGATGCGGGCGTGCGTGCCGAGGGCGGAGACCAGAATGGTGAGGGCCATCAGCCCGGCCATGAGCAACGCGAAGCCGGGGTAGGCCGCCCGGTTGAGCTGCCCGTTGGCGAACTCGGGCGTCGGGGAGAAGAAGAAGGTCCAGGCAAGGAACACCAGCACGACCACGCCGCCGAGACCGAAGGCGATGCGAAACGCGACGATGGTGGTGCGCTCGCCGTAGTCGTGCGACAGCTCCGCCCCGAGCGCCAGGTGCGGAACGTGAAAGAGCGTCATCGCGCCGCGCACGACAACGGCGAAGCCGGTCAGCCACAGGAAGAGGCCCAGTTGGCCGAGACCGTCGGGCGGGCGGAAGAGCAGGGCGAACGACACGGCCAGCGGCAGCGCGGAGATGTAGAGGAACGGGTGACGCCGGCCCCAGCGGTGGTGGAAGCTGTCGGACAGCGAACCGACCAGGGGGTCGGTCACCGCGTCGAAGACGATCGCGATCAGCAGCGCCAATCCCGCCAGCGAGCCGGACAGGCCGAGCACCTGCGTGAAGTAGAAGAACAGGAAGATGTTGAATGCGCCGTTCTTGATGCCCTCGGCGAGCTGGCCGAGGCCGAAAAACATCTTGGTGGGGAAACTCAGCGGCGGAGCGAACACGCGCTCCTTCTAGTGTTCTCCACGAGGTGATGCGAGCGCCGTTCCACGGCAGCGGTCGAGCCGGCGTGTCGAACGGTCATCTGAGATGACCTGCTGTGGTCCTTCTGGTTCCTCTCCCTCCGGGGGCTTTGCACCCAAACCTTTCGTCGCCGATCGTGCCTCTCCCGTCGGGGTCGGAATCGCTATCGGCATCGGAATCGATTCCTGTCCCAGGGATTCCGCGGTTCCTAGCGGATGGCATCGACACAGGCTGCAATTCATTTCGTTTGCCCTCGATTCCGATACCGATTCCGACCCCGACTCCGACCAGAGCGCCGTTCAACGGTGACTTTGTGTGCAAAGCCCCCTCCTGGAGAGGCCAGGTGAGGAGATCGAACAAACTCTGCAACGAAGCAGTGGTCGAAGCCATCATTTCATCCCCTCACCTTACCTCTCCCGGAGGGAGAGGAACCTCAACTTGGTGCGCGCGCATCCGTGGTTCGCAGTTTCCGCCCGATCGAGGCTAGAGTGGCGGCGATGATCGCGCGCGCGCTCACCATTGCCGGATCGGACAGCAGCGGCGGGGCCGGCATCCAGGCCGATCTCAAGACGTTCACCGTCTTCCGCGTCTACGGCATGAGCGCGATCACGGCGCTGACGGCGCAGAACACGCGCGGTGTCACGGGCATCATGCCCGTGCCGCCGGATTTCGTGCGCGCGCAGATCGACGCGGTGGCGAGCGATATCGGCATCGACGCGGCGAAGACCGGCATGCTGGCCAACCGCGCCATCATCGCCGCCGTCGCCGCCGCGGTGCGCGCCCACCGCATCGCGCCGCTGGTCGTCGATCCGGTGATGGTGGCGCAGAGCGGCGCGGCGCTGCTCGAAGCCGACGCGCGCGCGGCGCTGCGCGACGAGCTGCTGCCGTTGGCCAGCGTGGTGACGCCGAACGCGCCCGAAGCGGCCGCGCTGCTCGACATGCCGGTGACCTCGCTGGCCGATCTGCGCGAGGCGGCGAGTCGCCTGGTCGCGCTCGGCGCGCGCGCCGCGCTGGTGAAGGGCGGACATCTCACGAGTGACGCCGAGGCCGTCGATGTGCTGCACGATGGACATGCGTTGCACGAGCTGCGCGCGCCGCGCCTGTCGGTGCGGCACACGCACGGCACGGGCTGCATGCTGGCGGCGGCGCTGACGGCCGGGCTGGCGCAGGGGCGTCCGCTGCTCGATGCCGTGCAGCGGGCCAAACGGTTCATCTGCGCGGCCATCGCCGCCGGCCTGCCGCTCGGCGGCGGCGACGGGCCGGCCAATCCGCTCGCGTGGCTGGACCTCAGCGAGGAATGAGTCTATCCACGGGCGCACCGATCGCGCGCAGCGGCGCGGGGGAGTCATTCTAGATAGGCCTGGGGGGCGTATGGCGAGCATGCAGTTCGGGGTGATGCTGCCGCAGATCAAGCGCAGCTGGCACGAGACGCGGACGGCGGCCGAGGAGATCGAACGGCTGGGTTTCCACTCGGTGTGGTTCAACGACCATCTGTACGGCATTCCGGCGCCGTCGATTCCGATCATGGAGGCGTGGACGGCATTGGCCGCCGTCGCGGCGGTGACCTCGCGCGTCGAGCTCGGCACGCTGGTCACGCCGGTCGGCTTCCGCAATCCGGCGCTGCTGGCGAAGATGGCGGCGACCCTCGACCAGATCAGCGGCGGGCGGCTGATCGTCGGCATCGGTGGCGGTTGGTTCGAAGGCGAGTTCCGCGGCTACGGCATGGACTTCCCGTCCGTCACCGAACGCCTACAGCAGCTCGACGAGGCGGCCGAGCTGCTGCGCCGCATGTGGCGCGAGGAGCAGGTGACGTTCAACGGCCGCCACTTCCACACCGACGCCGTCTACTGCGAGCCCAAGCCGGCGCGCCAACCACCGCTGCTGATCGGCGGCGGTGGCGAGCAGGTGCTGCTGCGCCTGGTCGCCAAGCACGCCGACATCTGGAACAACCTCGCCGTCCACCTCGATCAGTTGGGCGACAAGATCGAAGTGCTGCGCCGCCACTGCCGCGCGCTCGACCGCAATCCGGGCACGCTGCTGGTCTCGCAGCAGACGATGGTGGTCATCGGTTTCGACGAAGCCGATGCGCAGGCGAAGAAGGAAAAGGCGCAGCGGATCTACGGCGGGCACATGGGCGCGGGGATCGCCGGCACGCCCGAGCAGTGCATTGAACGCATTGAAAGCCTCGGCGAGCTGGGCTGCGGCCTGCTGATCATCGAGTTCTTCGGCCGCGACATCCGCGAACCGGCGCGGCTATTTGCCGAACGGGTGATGCCCGCGTTTGATTGAACTGGGACGGGTGCCGAGCTCGGCACCCGCCTTCGACTCAGCTGCCCAGCTTCGCGAAGTAGGCTTTGATGCGTTTGGCGTTGGCGCCGACGTCGCCCTTGCCGACGCGCGACTTCGAGCGCATCTGCACGACGCTGCCGCCGTCGGCGGGGCGCACTTCGATGACGAAGTCGTCGACGAAGCGGAACAGGTTGCTGGTCTCGGTGCCCTCGATGGCGTGCGCCGCGCTGTCCTCGCGCGTGATCGTCCAGCCCGGCATGCTGCGCGCCGCGAGCTGGGCGCGCGAGAAGGCCTCGTCGGGCGGCTGCTTGAGGCGTAGTGGGGCGAGGTCGGGATAGCCGGCCTGCTGCTGGCTGGCGAACGACTCGCCGGGATACGCCATGTCGCGGTCCTGGTTGCCCGGCAGCGTCAGCGCGTGCACGAACTGCGGCGGGTTGGCCGTATCGGTGGTGATGTCGTTGATACGCGGCACGTTGCCGCCTCGGCTGGCGAGGAACGCGGTGACGACGAGCACGGCGAGCGCCGGGACGAAGCCGCTCAGCACGGCGCCGCGACTGCTGGCCGGACCCCGCAGCAGCGCGATCAACCCGATGATCGTTCCGAGCAGGCTGCACAGCACGCCGACCCCGAAGATGGCGAAGCCGCCGATCGGCGGCAGGACCCCCAGATAGGCCAGCAGCGGGCCAACGAGAAAGCCCACTATCGCTATGCGCCCGAGCCAAATCGCGAGCGACGCCATTACAGTCGCCCCGCGATCGCGGCGGCCTTACGGCGCCGGCGCGACGTCTTGCACGTGGTCGAAGGTTTGATGAACGTCATGGCTCTCCCCTCCGTATTGGTTCGCGAGCGGTCGTGTCTGGAGTCGGCCTTGTAGCACTTGCAGTCGGCCTGACCCAAGAAGCTCGCAAGCAAATCGCGCCGATTTACGCCGAGGTCTTGGGCACCTCGCGCAGCTTGCGCACGTCGCCGAGGCGCAGGGTGAAGCGGGTGCGGTCGAAGTAGTCGAGCAGGGCGATGCTGAACTTGCGGCTGGCGTTGAGCAGGTCGCGGAAGGCGGCGGCGGTGATGTCGCCGTGGACGGCGGCGTGTCGGCGGATGAGCTGGCGCGCCTGCTCGACGGCGGCCGGGGCGAAGTAGAGCTCGGGCGAGACGCGCACGACGCGGCCGGCGCGCTCGAGCTGGACGAGCAGAGCCTGCAACTGCGGCGGCGCGGCGCCGAGCTCGGCCGCGAGCAATCGCACGTCGGGCGGCGTGAGCCCGGCCTTTTCCAGTACCTGCTCGAGGCGTTCGGCCAGTGCCTCTTCGGCTTGCCCGAGCCCGACCTGGTGCGCGGGCAGGCGAACGATACTGTCCTGCCGCACCAGGACGCGCTCGCTTTCCAGCTGCGCGACCACGGCGCGAAACACCTTCGGCGACAGATCGGCGGCGAGCTGCGAGCGCAGCGATTCCATCTCCATGCCGGGTTCGCGCGGCTTGTCGGAATGGAAGGCTGCCAACATCGCGCCGACGGCGGTGCGCAGCTGCGCCCACTTCTCGGCGGTGGTGTAAGCCTCGGCGTGTGCGGCGTCGGGCAGCGGCCGCAGGCCGGCATGGCGCGCCAGCTGTTTGCGCACGTCGTCGATGCGCAGGTTGGCCGCCGCGGCGAGATCGTGCGGCGAGACGGCAAAGGCGTCGTCCAAGGCGAGCAACGCGTCGAGCCGCGCCAGCGGCGTGTCGGCGGCCTGCAGTGCCGCGAGCCGCGCCAGGCGCGGGTCCGGTCGCCGCTGCGGCCGCGGCGCAAACGGATAAAGAACAACCCCGCCGCCGATGGTGGCGCGCGCGGTCTGATCGCGCAGGATGAAGCGGTCGCCGCCGAACGCGGCGATCGGCTCGCGCAGCACGAGCTGGGCGAACGCGTGCTCCTTCGGCGCCAACGCGGCGCGGCCGTCGAGCCAGACGATCTTGCCCATCACTTCCGCCGTGCCGAGATAGACCCGTACGGCGCTGTGCGTCGGCAGCGGGCGCCGCGCCGCGGGGCGCAGCTCGACCGCGGCGTCGAAGCGATCGGTGACGCGCTCGAGCGCCGGGTCGCAGACGATGTGTCCGCGCCGCACCTCGTCGCGCTCGACACCGCCCAGGTTGAGGGCGACGCGCTGACCGAAGGCGGCCCGCTCCACCGTCTGGCCGTGCACCTGCACGGAGCGCACGCGCGCCTCGCGCCCGCCCGGCAGCATGCGCACCCCCGCGCCGACTTCGATAGCTCCGGCGGTGGCCGTGCCGGTCACGACAATGCCGTGCCCGTGCATGACGAAGGCGCGGTCGACCGGCAGACGGAAGCAACCGGCCGGCGCCGGGCGGGTGAAGCCGGCCAGTGCCGTCTGGATGGCGGCGCGGAGCGCTTCGATGTCCTCGCCGGTGACCACTGAGACCTCGTGCACCGGCGCGCCCTCGAGGCCAGTGCCGGCGAGGAGGATCTCGATCTCCTCGCGCACGTCGGTGCGGCGCGATGGCTCGACCAGGTCGACCTTGGTCAGCGCGACGATACCGCGGCGCGCGCCGAGCAGATGCAGGATGTCGAGGTGCTCCTCGGTCTGCGGCATGACGCCGTCGTCGGCGGCGACCACCAACAGCACCAGGTCGATGCCGTGCGCGCCGGCGAGCATGTTGCGAATGAAGCGCTCGTGTCCCGGGACGTCGACGACGCCGACCGCGTCGCCGCCGCCGGCGTCGAAATGGGCGAAGCCGAGATCGATCGAGATGCCGCGTTCGCGCTCTTCCTTGAGACGGTCGGTCTCGATGCCGGTCAGGGCCTTGATCAGCGCGGTCTTGCCGTGGTCGATGTGGCCGGCGGTGCCGAGGATGGCGTGCATGGGGGTTGGCTAGCAGCTCGTCAAAAAAACCCAGAGCGTTTCGACAAACTCAGCGCGACCCTTCGACGGGCTCAGGGTGAGCGGATGCGGAGTCATCATGAAGTGCGGTTTTCGTGGGTTCGTGTGGGTGGTTGCGCGACGTAGGCCGGAGTTCCTGCCCTCGCCCGAGCACTCTGGGCCCTCTCCCGGATGGGAGAGGGTTGGGTGAGGGGGATTGAACGCTCTGCCAACCTCTGCCCGCAGTGCAGTCATTCGAAACCTCAGGTGCGCGACCGACAAGGGGCTGTGGAAGAGCCTCATGGAATCCCCCTCACCTAGTCCTCTCCCATCCGGGAGAGGGAACCGGAGTTCTTACGCGAAGCGGCGACGGATCGCGGCCACAC
>CAYVUV010000218.1:0-3039 GCA_964455095.1 uncultured Binatia bacterium (SeqCode) | reverse complement strand
CCAGCGCTCGACGTGGTTGCGGTGGTACGCGCCCTGCCGCCGCACGGGTCAGTACTCCGGCTTGAGGTCGAAGCGGTGGCTCGACTTGAGGAACCGCACCGTGTGCGTCCGCGAGCGCATGACGACCGAGTTCGTCGTCGCGCCGCCGCGGAAGAAACGCACTCCGTCCAGGTAGTCGCCCCGAGTCACGCCGGTGCCGGCGAACATGATGGCGCCGGACGCCATCTCCTCCAGGGCGTAGCGCTTGTCGAAGTCGCGAATGCCCCACTCGTGTCCGAGCTCGCTTTCCTGCTCGTTGCGCGGCCGCAGGCGGGCCTGCATGTCGCCCGCGGCGCAGCGCAGCGCCGCCGCCGTCAGGATGCCCTGGCGCGATCCACCGGTGCCGAGCAGCATGTCGATGCCGGCATCGGCACGCGTCGTCGCCATGGCCGCGGCGACGTCGCCATCGCGCAGCAGGCGCACGCGGGCTCCCGCTTTGCGCACCTCTTCCACCAGCTTCTCGTGGCGCGGCCGATCGAGGATCGCCACCGTCAGGTCGGCGACGTAGACGCCGCGCGCTTCGGCGAGCGCGCGCAGGTTGTCGGTCGGGCTCTTGTCGAGGTCGATGACGCCGCGTCCCTCCGGACCGACCGCGATCTTCTCCATGTGCATCTCGGGACAGCGCAGAAAGCCGCCGCGCTCGGCAATGGCGACGATCGACAGCGCGTTGTACCCGCCGGTAGCGCAGATCGCCGCCCCTTCGAGCGGGTCGAGCGCGACGTCGAGCTCCGGGCCGAGGCCGTTGCCGACCTTTTCGCCGACGCGCAGGATGCCCTGCCCGCTGCTTTCGGAATCGCCGATGACCAGCACGCCGTTGATCGCGATGGACTGGAAGGTCCGCACCATCGCTTCGGCGCCGGCGCGTTCGGTCGCGACGACGTCGCCGCGCCCCATCAGGCGCGCCGAGGCCAGCGCCGCCGCTTCCGTTACCCGTACTGCTTCGAGCGCGAGGTTTCTGTCCATACTGTACTTACCTTAGCGGTTCTCAGGGGTGCCCGCTCGGGCACTCATCCCTTTGAGTATAGTCGGCGCGCCATCGATGGCCAGCAAGATTCGCCGGCTCCGGTCCCTTCTCCCGGATGGGAGAGGGCTAGGGTGAAGGGGATTCGATATGCCTCTTCCACACCCATCGACTGGGTTGCACACCTGAGGCTTCGCTTGATGCAGCGCGAGTGAGGTTGGCAGAATGTTACATCCCCCTCACCCAACCCTCTCCCATCCGGGAGAGGGCCCGGAGTGCTCAGGAGAGGGCCCGGAGTGCTCAGGAGAGGCCCCGGAGTGCTCGGACGCAGGGCCGGGCAACCCATCAGGCGAGGCCTTCCTCTATGCGAATCACCGTCGACTTGGCGCGCACGGCGGACAGTCGATCGATGGCCCGAATGGCTTGTCGGACCGCCTTCTCGCGGGCTTCGTGCGTGCGGATGACGATCGGCACGACCTTCCCGCTCTCGCGGCCTTTCTGGATCATGGAGGCGATCGAGATGTCGCCCTTGCCGAGGATGCCGGCAATACGGGCCAGCACGCCCGGCCGGTCGACGACCATGAAGCGCAGGTAGTACTCGCCGCGCAGGGCGTCCAGCGGCGTGACCCGGGCCCGGCGTTGCGTGCGGATCGGATAGCCGAGCGGCTGCACGCGGCCGCGGCTGCCGTGCAAGCGGTTGCGCGCCACCTCGATCACATCGGCCAGCACCGCGGTGGCGGTCGGCATCATGCCGGCGCCGAGACCGAGGTACATGCTGGTGCCGAGCGCTTCGCCCTGCACGACGATGGCGTTGAGGGCACCGTTGACGTCGGCGAGCACGTGCCCGCGCGGCACCATGGCCGGCTGAACCCCGACCGTGACGCCTTCGCCTTCCATCCGCGCAATGGCGAGCGACTTGATCGCGTAGCCAAACTCGCGCGCGTAGGCGATGTCATCCTGGGTGATGTGGCGGATGCCCTCGGTCGGGATGTCGCCGACAGGAATCCGGCAGCCAAAGGCGAGCTGGATGAGCAGCGTCAGCTTGTGCGACGCATCGATGCCATCGACGTCGAAGCTCGGATCGGCCTCGGCCAGCCCGGCGGCCTGGGCGGCCTTCAACACGGCTCCGAACTCGCCGCCCTCGCTGGTCATGCGGCTCAGAATGTAGTTCGAGGTCCCGTTGACGATGCCCAGGATGGCGACATTGCGATCGGCGGCGAGCCCCTCTTTGAGCGTGCGAATGATCGGGATGCCGCCGCCGACGCTGGCTTCGAAGCCGATCTCAACTTTGGCGCGCTCCGCGGCGGCGAAGATCTCCGCCCCGTGATGGGCGAGCAGCGCCTTGTTGGCGGTGACGACGTCCTTGCCGCGCGCCATCGCCTCGACGACGAAGCGCCGCGCCGCGCCGGTGCCGCCCATCAGCTCGATGACGATGTCGATGCTCGGATCACTGAGAATGCGCCCGGCATCGCCGACCAGCACGCCGCGGCCCAGGCGCACACCGCGATCGCGCTCGGTGTCGATGTCGGCGATGCGCGCCAGCTCGAGCGGCACGCCGAGCTTCTCGGCAATGCTCGCACGGTTGCGCTGCAGGAGCTTGACGACGCCGGTGCCGATCGTGCCGAAGCCGATCAGACCGACGCGTACGGCGTTGTGCACCACCACCTCCGTCCGCCCCTGACGGTCATCGGATCTTCCCTACGCATGTATCGGCCGGCGCCAAGAGCCTTCGGCTTCTAGTCAATTTGGGCCAAAGTCGCAAATTGCGATGCTGGATTCGTACGCCACTTTCTGGTTCCTCTCCCTCCGGGACTTTGCCCAACAATTTGCCGTCGTCAGAACAATCACGAAAGCGCGACAGTACGAAAACACGACACTCTGATCCGCAGGCTTGAAATGTGGAGTTGCCCCGGTTTCGTGGACACTTGATCCCTTTCGAGGGAAGAGGAGTTCACGATGGCAAATTCCAAGAAGACGTACCCTCGGCGGACCTATCCTGAAGACTTCAAACGTCGGCTGGTTGAGTTGGTGCGCGCGGG
>CAYVUV010000217.1:0-10310 GCA_964455095.1 uncultured Binatia bacterium (SeqCode) | reverse complement strand
CACGATATCTCGATCTGGACCTGGCCGACCCACCGGCGGGACGATCGACCACCCGACGGCCTCCTGGAGGCGGGCTTCCGCGACATTGGCGCGATCCTCGACCAGGTGGAATCGGCATTGGGCAATCGCGCGCACCTGTGCGGCGCCTTGTCCATTGCTGATTTCGCTCTGTTCCCGCATGTGTCGTCGCTCAAGCCGCTCGGGATGGTGCTCGACGATCGGTACCCGCATCTGTCCGCCTGGAATCGACGTCTGCGCGGGTTGGCCGTTGTGCAGCAGGATCTCGACTACGTGAAGCGGGCGGCGCGAGAAAAGTTCGTCGACGGACCTTCACCCTACGAGGCCGAACAGATTATCTGGCGAGGCGACCGCATCGAGTGGCTGTTTCACAACGGCTTCGCCGACTGGTGGTACGCCGAATACCGCGCTGGGCGTGCGGTGGTGCCAGGATCCTTAAGCCATTCCGGCTGAACCGTGCGCTTATCCGGCGCCGAGGAGGCGCTGGCTGGCGAGATCCGCCCCGGCCCGCAGCGCCTTGAGTTTCTCCCACACGACTTCCTCGGCGACGCTGCCGAGGCCGGCGGCGGTGTCGAAGCCGCAGTCGGTGCCGGCGAGGATGCGGTGCGGGTCGCCGACGGCGCACGCGGCGGCTTCGAGGCGGTCGGCGACCACTTCCGGATGTTCGACGAAGTTGGTCGTCGGATCGATCACGCCGGCGACCAGCAGCATGCCGTCCGGCATCGGCTGGCGCGCCAGCTCGCGGTGCTCGTGGGCGTGGCGCGGGTTGGCCATCGACAGCACCAGCGCTCCGACGCGCGCTTGGTAGAGCAGCGGCAGGAGCTCGGCCAGCGGCACGTCGAAGATGTGCGGCGCTTCGTAGTTGCCCCAACAGACGTGCAGCCGCACCTGCTCGCGCGGGATGCCGTCGAGGGCGCGATTGAGTGCCGCGACGTTGCGCTCGACGGCGGCGAGGAACTCGCCCAGCGGCTGGTCGGCGAAAGCGGTGTGGCGCTCCATCGCCAGGTCGGGGCTGTCGACCTGCAACACGAAGCCGCGCGCGGCGATCTGCCGGTACTCGACCGCCAGCGCATCGGCGATCGCGTCGACGTAGTGCGCCTCGGTGTCGTAGTGCGCGTTGCGCATGGCGGCGGCGACGATGCCCGGCGACGCGGCGCTGACGAAGCTCTCGGCAAACGGCGCCGGCTGCGCCGCGACGGCGCGCGCAAAGCCGTCGAGGTCGCGCGTCAGCGGCGCGTTATCGACGTGGCGCACGTCGCCGAGCGCCTGCGGCGTGTTGGTCAGGCTGACCATGGTACGGCGAAAGTCCGGCAGCTTGAGCTCGAGAAAGCTAGCGAAGTGAGTGATGTCGCGCATGATCGGCCGCTGCGCCTGGCCGCCGAAGCCGCTCAGGCGATCGCGTACGTACGTCACGAAGCTCTCGCGCCCCTGCTCGCCGTCGTTGCCGACGTCGATCCCCACCGCGAGCTGCTGCGCCACCGCATGGCGCGTCGCCGCGTCGATCGCCTCCTCCAGCGCGCCCGCGTCGACCGCCTCGCCGCGGCTGCGGCGCACCAACAGCTCGACCAGCGCCCGCGGCCGCGGCAAGCTCCCGGCATGGGTGGTGAGGATGCGCTCGGCGCTGTGCAGCACACGCGGACGATATACCGCGACGCGTCTGCAGGTCCATGGTGCCGCAGAGCCGACGCTCGCCAGCAATTCAGCTTGACCGCGTGGCGGGCGAGCGGCTACGAAGCCGTCCAGCGAACGGAGGGTGGTGATGCGATCAGGTCTGGGGGCGATTCGAGGGCTGACGCAGGGCGTGCTGGTGGCGGCACTGCTGGTGCCGGCGGCGGCGTTCGCCATCCCGACCCTGGAGCTGGTGGTCCGCGACGGGAAGATCATCTCGCAGCAGCGCGAGCCCGGTGAAGTCTGCATCGGTCCCGGCTCGTTCATCGACGTCCGCTTCACCTTCGAGAACGGCGACGACATGCCGGCGTCCGCGTCGTTCGACACCACGCTGTCGGCCGGTCTGACGGCGGTACCGGGTACCTGTTCGGCGCCGGTGGGGACGTGCACGATCGTCACCCCGTCCAACGTCACCTGGTCCGGCGCGATCGGAGCCGGCCGCACCGAGACGATTTTCTTTCGCACCCGCGTCGGGCTCGACGTGCTCGAAGATACGCAGCTGTGCCTGTCCGGGAACCTCACGTTCGGCGCGGAAATGGCAATGTTCCAGGAGTGCCTGGCGACCACCAGCAGCGCGCAGTGTCTGGTGGGGGCGCCGCAACTCGGCCCGGGCGCGCTCGCCGTGCTCGCGCTCGCCCTCGGTGGCACCGGCGCGCTGGCGCTGCGCCGCAGGAGCCGCTCTTTCCGGCGCGGCCTCGGGTGACGAGTGCGGTGACGCTCGATCGCCGTGGCGAAGCGCCGCGGCACGGCGCGGCAGTGGCCGCGCTCTGCCTGGTGGCGTTCGCGCTGACGGTGTGGCTGGCGACGCGCCACAACACCTTTCCGTTCTACTACCATCCCGACGAGCCGGCGAAGACGCGGCAGCTGCTGGGCGGCGAGCGCAACTACCGCCACCCGCTGCTGATGCTCGACACCGCGCAGCTGGTGCTCGACTTCCTGTCCGATGATCCGACGCGGCAGGAGGCGGTGGTGGTCGGGCGCTGGGTCTCGGCCGCGTTCGCCGGGCTGGCCGTCGTCTGTCTGGTCGCGCTGGGCTATCAGCAAGTCGGCTGGTTCGGCGCGGTTGCCATGGCCCTCCTGACCGCGCTCTGCCCGCCGCTGATGGACCACGCCCACTACCTCACGGAGGACACGGCGCTGATGGCCGGCGTGGCCACGGCGCTGCTCGCGGCGGATCTCTACGCCCGCGCGCCCTCGCGCGGCTTGGCGATCCTGCTCGGCGCCGCCTGTGGCGTCGCGCTCTCCGCCAAGTACACCGGCGTCGCCATGCTGGTCGCCGCAGCCATCCTGGTCGCTGCCGTCCGCGGCGGTTCGGTACCGCGGCGCGCCTTCCTGTGGGTGATGGCGGGCTGCGCCGCCGCGGCCCTCGCCATCAACCTGCGCGCGCTGAGCGAGCTGCCGGCGCTGTGGAAGGGGTTCACCTACGAGGGGCACCACGTCTTCACCGGCGGCAGCTTCCGCGCCACGCAGCCGCCCTGGTCGGACAAGTACTGGCAGTTGATCAGCGGACCCGCGCTCAATCCCCTGGTGGGCGCGCTGGCCGTCGGATGCATCGGCTACGTGGCCGTGACCTGGCGCCAGCGTTCGGCGGGCGATCGGTTCCTGGCGCTGTTTCCGATTGGCTTTCTCCTCCTCATGCAGCTGTTCCCCCTCAAGGCCGCGCGCTATCTGCTCCCGGTTCTTGTCTCCGCCTCCGCCCTGGCAGCGCTGGCCATCGCCCGACTCGCCGAGGGCGCGCCGTGGCGCCGCGCGCTGGCGGTCGCGGTGCTCGTCCTCGTGGCCGCCTGGGAGGGCTGGGCGGTGCACACGCACTTGTCGCGCTTCGAACACGACAGCCGCGAGCAGCTGCGGGCGTATGTCGCCGCACAGCTGCCCGCCACGGCGACCATCGCCCAGGACCGCTACGGCGGTCTTCCCGATGTCGCCATCGGCCACCTGGTCGAAGCCGACCCCCGGCTGGCGCAGCAGATCCGCAGCGTGCGCGGCGGCGATGTCTTCAAGCTCGGCACCGTCGCCGAGCTGCGCGCTGCCGGAGTCACGCACGTCGTCGTATCCGACCGCCATATGGGGCAGTACCGCAACGCCATCACTTCGTACCCCTCGCCGCAGGTCGCGGCGCGCTACGCCCGCGGACGCGCGTTTCTCGACGATCTCCAACGCGACGGCACACCGGTGTGGTCGGCGCCGGGCACGCCGGATTCTCCCGGCGTACCGGTCGACCCGGCGCTCACACTGTACGCGCTCGCCCCGCCCGACACGCCGCACCGCTGAGCCTCCCCTGCCCAAACGCGTCGCGGCAGGTCCCACCACCACCAGAACACAATGGGTTTTCGTGCGCAGTGTTGCGGCGATCCGTCGCTGCTTCGCGCAAGAGCTCCGGTTCCCTCTCCCGGATGGGAGAGGGCCAGGGTGAGGGGGATTCAATGAATCTCTTTACACCTCTGTGTCGGTCGCGCACCTGAGGGAACTCGCGTGCTGCACTGCGGGCAAATGAGGTTGGCAGAGCGTTCGATCCCCCTCACCCAACCCTCTCCCATCCGGGAGAGGGCCCGGAGTGCTCGGGGCCGGAGCTGCGGCCCAAGTCGTCGCACCCACCCGCACGAACCCACGAAGACCCCCAATTTGAAACGTCGTGCCGGGCCGGGCGGTTGTCAGTCCGGATCGCCGATGGGTGCCGCGAGCGCGTCGGCGACGAGGGCGGCGACGTTGTCGCCGGTGAGCGACTCGAGAAACGCGACGAGATCGTCGCGCGCGCGCGTGTCGAGGCGGAGCGGTCGAATCGCCGGGTCGAGCCCGTCGTTCGCCACCCCGCCGCCGTTGTAGAAGTCGACGACCGCGCGCAGCGTCGGCAGCGATCCGTCGTGCATGTACGGCGCCGTCAGCGCGACGTTGCGCAGCCCCGGCGTCTTGTACTTCCACCGGTCGCCCGGTTGCGCGGTGATCTCGTAGCGCCCGAGGTCGCTCGGGACCGGCTCGCTGGCGTCGGCGACGACGTCCGGGGCGAAGGTCACGGACGTGCCCGGCGCGATCTGCAGCAGCGGCCGCGCAGCGGGCTTCGCCAGCGCCTGCCGGTATCCCACGCCCGTGTTGTGGAACTCCTGATCGGTGAACAGCGCGTCGTCGGTTCCGATCGTGTGGCAGTGCACACACCCGGCCCGGCCGGTGAACAGCTCGAAGCCGCGCTGCGCCGCGGCGCTCACCGCGTCGCGGTCTTTGCCGAAGCGCCAGCGATCGAAGCAGCTGTTGGCCGAGACCAGCGTGCGCTGGTAGGTCGCCAGCGCCATGCCGATCGTCTCCTGCGCCGCGCCACGCTCGCCGAAGGCGGCCTCGAACAAGCCGTCGTAGTCAGGCAGCGCCTGGACCTTGCGCACGACGGCGTCGGCCGACGCACCGTCCATCTCGTTGGGCGCCAGGAGCGGTACCCAGACCTGTTGCTCGAGACTCGCCGCGCGGCCGTCGTGAAACAACCGCGCGGCGTAGGCGGCGTTGTAGATCGTCGGGGCATTGCGCCGCACGGTGTGCCCCTCGATCCCCACCGCCGTCGCCATCTCGCGGACGGTGAAGCCCTGCTCGGGGACGTGGCACATGCCGCACGAGATGGTGTCGTTGCGCGACAGGCGGCGATCGAAGAAGAGCTTGCGCCCGAGCGCGACCTTCGCGGCAGTGATCGGGTTGTCGGCCGGCACCGGAACGGCGGGGAGGCCGAGCGGGGGATGGAGCGGCAGCCCCGTCGGGTCAACCTGCTCGCGTGAAGGCGCGGCGCGCACGGCCACCGCGGTCTCTTCTTCGTCCAGCGTGCGCAGGTCGCCCAGCACGAGGTCGGCGTGAAGAAAGGCGCTCGAGTAGATGTTGCGAATCGTGCGGGCGCGATCGATCGCGAAGACGCGCAGCACGTGCGAGATCGTCGCATCCGCCTCCGGACGCACCACCTGTCCGTAGGCGCGCAGGAGCGGCGCCAGCGCCCGTTCGGACGCGGCGGTGAGGAACACCCAATCGGCCCCCGCCGGCGCCAGCGACGCGCCGAGGCGGCGCATGTCTTCGGGGCGGTCGCGGGCGGGATCGAAGCTGATCGAGATGAGGCGTACGCGATCGCGCAGCACCGGATCGGCAAGGACGCGGCGTTGCACGCTGCCGAGCACATGGTTCGCGAGCGGGCAGCCGTTGAGGTCCGGACACGACCGATAGACGAAGCTCAACACGACGAGCTTGTCGCCGAGAAAATCGTGCAGACGGCGCGGCCGCCCATCGACGTCGAGCACCGCCCCATCGCCCGCTTCGCCGAGCGGCGGCAGCGCATAGGTCCCCGGCGCCGGCGCGGCGTATCCGAGCGGCGCCCAGCCCGGCGCGGGCGCGGGAGTGTCGGCGGCTCGCGCCAGGCGCGGCGCGGCTGCCAGCGCGGCGACGGCGAGCAGCAAACGGAAGCGCCGCGCGCTGCGCATGTCGCCCGAGCGGCGCCGGCTCGGCTTAGTCCTTTCCGGGGTAGACACGACCACGCCTCGCGCGAGGGTTCCTTCTCCCGGATGGGAGAAGGACAGGATGAGGGGGATACGAGTGACCGGCGAAGCTACCTCTGGTCTTGATGGCCCATTCGAGGCAGGGATTCATTGGTGGCCTTCGGCGCAGTTAAATCCCCCTCACCTTAGTCCTCTCCCATCCGGGAGAGGAAACCTGAACCCGGCGGCTCAGCGCCGCACCGCGAGTTGCGCGGCACCCGCATCCCCCGCCGCGCGTGCGTACAGCGCGCGGGCGCCGAAACGCATCTGGTGCGGGGCACCGAGCTTCGCCGCGGTGAAATCGATGGCGAAATCCTGCTTGAGTTTCTGGCCGTCCCACGCGTACGCCTTGAAGTACTGCAGGTCGCCGCCATCCGCCGGCGCCGTCGTCTTGTCCCAATTGGCCAGCAGCGACGAGGTGAAGTAGACGCGCTTGCCGTCCCAGCTCTGCGACACCATGTTGACCTGGCCGCCGATCTTCTCCTCGTAGATCTGCTTCGGATGGTGCGGGTCGGCGACGTCGAACAGCCGCGTCTTGCCGTCGTTCCAGGTGTTGACCCACAGCCGCGTGTCGTCGGCCGAGATGGAGATGTCGACCGGCAGCGGCAACTTGGTCGCGTCGCCGATGTCGGCGACAGCGTCGGCCCGCCAGCCGCCCTGCTCGTCGGCAGCGATCAGCCAGATCTTGGAGGTCAGCGCCGTCGCGGTCAGGCAGTAGTCGTGTCGCGCACCCCAGGCGCAGCGGATCTCCAGCGGCGCGCCCGGCACGTCGAGGATCTGCTTCGGCGTGCGCGTGTGCAGGTTCCAGATCACGACCGTATTGCCGAAGTGCTTCATCGCCTCGGCGTCAGCCATGAGCTTGCCGAGATTCATCATGTAGTTGTTCCAACCGGTGAACGACGAGGTGACGAAGGCGTTGAGCCGCGGGATGGCGCGCACGTCGTACCCATAGCCGTCGGCAAACTGGCCGCTCTTCTTCGCCCCGCCGAGCTTCTCGTCCGTCGGCATCCAATGCGTGGCGACGTAGGCCCCCTCGTTGGTGTACTCGACCAGCCCGGTGCGCCCGCCGTGGTCGCGGTTGTTCGACAGCCCGGTGATCATCATGCGGCCGGGCAGGGCGTAGAGCGTGTGCGGACCGACGACGCCGCCGCTCTTGGCGACGAAGTCGGTGATGGTCTTGTGCAGCGTCGGCTTGCCCGGGTCGGTGTGGATGTCGAAGACGAAGATCTTGCTGGTGTCCAGACCGGAGGCCCACAGGTAGGCGCGGTCGTCGGTCAGCCCGGAGTGATGCGCCTCGTTGCGGCCGCCGACCGACAGCGTGCTGACCACCTTTCCATAGGTGGGCGAACCGGGGTGCACATCGACGGTGACCAGCTTGTCCTGCTCGTCGCCGACGCCGGGTGCGCCGAGCGTCCAGACGTAGACGAAGTCTTCCTGGCCGACGATCTTCGCCATGTAGGGCGACATGCAGGTCTCGTCCGCCGCGGCCGGCGGGCCGCACAGTGCGGCGGCATAGAGCGTCAACA
This sequence comes from uncultured Binatia bacterium (SeqCode), assembly GCA_964455095.1. GTDB lineage: Bacteria > Desulfobacterota > Binatia > HRBIN30 > CADEER01 > CAYVUV01. The sequence goes on along the minus strand of CAYVUV010000217.1, from coordinate 2,605 downwards.
CGGCAGCGAGGCAAGCGGTCGTGTACCTGGTCTCCGACATCAGCTCCTCCTTGGGCTCGTTTCGATCCCGCGCGCGGAAACGAATGGCCAACGGGTGACGATCGGCCATTTTTCGCCCACCGTCCTGCGCCCTGTCAAGCAACGCCGGACGGCGCACCTCAGTCAATTGCACTGCGCGCGAAAAGGGCGGAGGAGAGCCGAGCACAGACACGGGAGCAGGAGACGATCAGGGAGTGCGCCGCAGAGCCTGCGCTCTGCGGCGCATGACGCAGCGCGTTCAATCGCAACCGCGGTAGCCGTAGTAGCGCGGCCCCCAGTACCAGCGTGCCGATCTTCCCCACTGCCAGTGGTTGCCGCCGTAACCGTAGCCGTAGCCGCCCCGGTATCCGTTCCAGCGCGGCGCGTGATTGTAGCCACGGGAATGTCGCGGCCCGTGCTGATAGTGCCGGCTCGGGCCGTGCCGGTGATCGTTGCGCGCCTCCGCAGCCACCGGCGCAAGGCACAAACCAAACACGGACGCCGCGAGGATGGTCCTCGCCAGCCGATGCCAGATCATGCTCGATTACCTCCTGCCCTGTGAAACGTCGCTCGGGACAAAAGGTTGCGGCGCGGTCCTCAGCCGCGCAGCGCGGGGATCACGTGGCGACCCATCAACTCGATGGTCTGCATCACCTTTTCGTGTGGGATCTTGTACGGGTTGACCAGGCAGAGCAGCAAATCCACGCCGGCGGCTTCGTATTGCTGGCAGGTGGCGAGGCACTGCTCGGGTGTGCCGACGACGCAAGCGCTGTTGTCGACCAGATACTCGAGGCTGAGGAGGTTCAGCCCGCCGCTGTCGTCGGCGGCCTTCATCTGCGCCGCGTAGCCGTAGTTGCCGAGCTCCTTGCGCTGCTCGGCCATCCACTCGGCCACGGTCGCGATGTGGCGCGCGCCGGCTTTCGGGTACCACTCGAACGACTCGCGCGCCACCTGCCACGCTTCGTCCTGCGTCGGCGCGCACGCGGCCATGGTGAAGGTGGCGGCGCGGTTGTGCACGAACTTGCCCAGCGGCTTCGTGCACCCGGCGACGGCGGCGCGGTAGATCCCGATGCGGCGCCGCACCTCGTCGGGCGACACGCCGACAGCGAACGAGCACAGCCCCACGCCGAGCTCCCCCATCTGCACGTGCCCCTCGTCGCTCGACGTCGCGCCCCAGATCGGCGGGTGCGGATCCTGCAACGGTTTCGGCAGCACGCGCCGCTTCGGCATCTGCCAATGCGTGCCGCGCGCCTCGTACTCGTCGTTGGTCCAACAGCCGACCACATGCTCGATCGCTTCCTGCCACATCGCGCGCGTCTGATGCGGATCGATGCCGAAGCCCTCCAGCTCCGCCCGCGTCGACGATCGGCCGGTGCCGAAGTCGACCCGGCCGTCGGAGAGGAGGTCGAGCACGGCGACCGACTCCGCCGTGCGCACGGGGTGGTTGTACGGCTTCGGCATCAGGCGCACGCCATATCCGAGCCGCATGCGGCTGGTGCGCGCGGCAATGGCGCCGTAGAGCACTTCGGGGTTGGAGCAGTGCGAGAACTCCGACAGGAAGTGGTGCTCGACGGTCCAGAACGCGTCCCAACCGAAGCGCTCGCCGGCCACCGCCTGCTCGAGCACGTTCTTGTAGGCGGTGTGCTCGCTGTCGCGCGTCCACGGGGCGGGCACGGGGATTTCGTAGAAGAGAGCGAATTTCATCGACACCGGGTTCCTCCACGGCGCACGCCCGACGCGGCGCCTCGCAGCCGTTGCGGTCCGTGCTATCCTGCCGGTCGTTTTGGAGTCAACTCGCAGGCGTTGATTCCCCCAATTGGTCCAACGAGGTGCGCATGGGTTGTCTCGCAGGGAAGGTCATCGTGGTCACGGGTGCCGCATCGGGTATCGGCAAAGCGTGCGTCGCGCGGTTGCGGAGCGAAGGGGCGCAGGTGGTCGGCGCCGACATCGCCGTGGCGGCGAACGACGGCGTCGTCGAAATGCGCGTCGACGTCGCCGACGAGCAAGCGGTGCAGGCCATGACGGCGCGCGCGGTCGCCGAGTACGGCCGGCTCGACGGCGTCGTCAATGCCGCCGGTGTCGCCGGCGGCGGCCCGGTGCACATGATGGACGCGGCGGAGTGGGACCGCGTGCTGAACATCAACCTCAAGGGCACGTTCTTCGTCTGCAAACACGCCATCACCCAGATGCTCGGGCAGGACCCGATCGACGAGGAGCGCGGCTCGATCGTCAACCTGGCCAGTATCGAGGGGCTCGAAGGCACCGCCGGCGGCAGCGCGTACAACGCCTCGAAGGGCGGCGTCGTGCTGCTGACCAAGAACCTGGCGATCGACTACGGCCGCAAGGGCATTCGCGCCAACGCCATCTGTCCGGGCTTCATCGAGACCCCGATGCTGGGCGGCATCCTGGGCATGCCGGGCATGGAGGCGGTGGTCGAGTCGATCCGTCACGAGCACAAGCTGCGCCGCCTCGGACGACCCGAGGAGATCGCTTCGGTGGCGTGCTTCCTCTTGTCGCGCGACGCCTCGTTCGTCTCCGGCCAGGCCATCGCCGTCGACGGCGGCTACACCGCCGGCCGCGACCACGG
>CAYVUV010000216.1:0-3208 GCA_964455095.1 uncultured Binatia bacterium (SeqCode) | reverse complement strand
CGCCGCCAGGCCGGCGGTGCCGTGCTCCTCCGTAGCGACGATGGCCGGGGCGTTGACCGACCAGGAGACGACGACGCGGCCGCGCGGGTCGAGGTCGAGCAGCTCGTCGATGCAGTCGGTCTTGGTCTTCAGCTCGAGGGTGGCATTCGGCCGCGCCGCAAAGAACGGCACCAACAGGCGCGAGAGCCCGCTGACCCGATCGAGCGCCAGGCTGTCGCCGAGCTCGCCGGTGCCGATGCGAAAGCCGCGCTCCGGATGCGCGTCGAGCACCGCGCCGACCTCGGCCAGCGCGCTCTCCACGTTGGTGTATGCCGTCAGCGCCGGGTTGTCAGCCAGGTACTCCTGCAGAAAGCAGTACGAGCAGTCGAACGGGCAGTTGCTAGCCAGGTTGATGACCAGATAGTTGCAGCACACCAGGCCCGCCGTGCCGGCCGGACAGTGGCGCAGAAACGTCCCGCGATGGCGCTGCAGCACCAGTCGCCGCTTGCCGGCCGCGAAGCTGCCGACCGCGGCTGCGGCGATGTCGTCGACGACGTGGATCGGCCGGTCGGCGCAGGTCGCCAGCACCCGGCGCGCCACGGCGCTGTCGACTTCGCCGCGCTCGATCCACACCTCGTCGGGCACGAACGGCTTCACCAGCGGCCCTCGAGCAAGCGAAACATTTCGTCGACCTCGTCGCGCGCAACTGCCGCGACCAGGCTCGCCGCGCGCGCGCGCAGCTCGGCTGGCGAGCCGGCGCGCAGCGTGATCGTCACCTGGCTGCCTTCCAGATTCTCGGGGAACTCCAGCCCGGCCCCCGCCGGCAGTCGCAGTTGCTTGGCCAGCGCCGCCAGGCTCGCCTCGACCGCGCTCAGCTGCGGATACCGCAGGCGGCGCAGCGCGACCTTCAGTGCGTTGATCGCCTCGTTGCGCCCCAGGCCGCGCTCGAGCACCGCGTGCACCGGCGCGCTCGCCAGCACCGCCGCCGGGGACGACTGTTGGCGCGCGGCAATGTCCTCGAGCTGGTCGAGCAGATCGCGGAACTGGTTCTCGCCCAGTCGCAGGCGCTCGGCCAGCGCGAGCAACGCGGCGCGATCGGTCTCCGCATGGCCGAGCCAGCGCTCGACCGTCGCGGCGCCGAAGCGCTTCGCCTCGGCGTAGGCCCGCACCGCCGCTTCAGACATCGGCGTAGAGCTCTGCCAGGGCGACGTAGCGTTCGGCGTCGCCAACATTGCCGCGCCGTCGCGCGCCGTGGGCGAGCACGCCGCACTTGCGCCGCAGTGTGTCGACCGCCGCCGCGCGCCGCGGGCCGTCGACCGCATTCGACTCGAGCAACTTCACCAGCGCCGCGACGCGGAAACGGTCCATCCCCCAGTACCGCCGCGAGAGCTGGTCGGCATGCCCGCCGCGCTTGATCACCAGCGGCGCGTCGACCAGGCCGACGGCGACGCGCGCGCTCAGGCGCAGCCACAGGTCGTAGTCCTCGCACACCGCCAGGCTCTCGTCGAAACCGCCGGCGGCGAGAAAGAGCTCGCGGCGCATCATCACCGCCGATGGACTGATCAGACAGCGCTCGAGGCTGGGCACGAAGACGTCGCCGCGCGGCTTGCCGTGATGGCGGCACGGGTTGACCCGCACGCCGTCACGGATCCAGATTTCCTCCGTCTGACTGATCTCGCACTGCGGCTGCGCGGCGTGGAACGCCAGCTGAGCGGCGAGCTTGTCCGGCTGCCAGAGATCGTCCGAATCGAGAAAGGCCAGCCACTCGCCGCGCGCCAGCGCCGCGCCGGCGTTGCGCGCCGCCGACACGCCGCGCGGGGCCTGGCGCAGGGAGATCACGCGCTCGCGCCAGGGCTGCAGCGCCGCTTCTGTCTCGTCGGTCGAGCCGTCGTCGACGACGATGACCTCGGGCTCGACGCCGCGCTGGGTGAGAACCGACTCGACCGCTTCGAGCAACAGCGCGCGCCGGTTGTGGGTCGGGATGACGACGCTGACAACCGGCGGCGGGAGATGCGGCGCCGTCCGAAGCATGGCGGGCAGCTTGCCACATGGCCCGCGGGGGCTCAACGCCGCGGCGGCCGGCGCGCCGGCGTTGACATCGACGGCTTCCTTGAGGACTAGTGACGGCATGGAAAAGACCGCGCCGTCCCCCGACATCGTCACCCACGAAGTGTTCAACCAACCGCCGCCGCTGATGGGCTACAACGTCTTCGAGCAGGACCGCGCGCTCGGTGAAGCGGTCGAACGGGAGGGCGCGGGCTGGGCGCTCGAGCGCCTGTGCGGACTCGGCGCCATCGCCGGAGGCGACGCCATCGAATGGGGCATTCAGGCCAACGCGCACACGCCGGTGCTGCGCACGCACGACCGCTACGGCTACCGCATCGACGAGGTCGAGTTTCACCCCGCCTATCACCAGCTGATGGGCCTGGCCGTCGGCCACGCGCTGCACGCCCTGCCCTGGCGCGAACCGCGGCCCGGGGCGCACGCGGCGCGCGCGGCGCTTTTCTACGTGCTGAGCCAGGCCGAAGCCGGCACCGGCTGCCCGATCTCGATGACCTACTCGGCAGTACCGGCCCTGCGCGCCACGCCCGCCATCGCCGCCGAGTGGGTGCCGCGCTTGAGCTCGACGGCGTACGACCCGCGCATGCTTCCCGCCGAGCAGAAGACCGGGGCGCTGTGCGGTATGGCGATGACCGAAAAGCAGGGCGGCTCCGACGTGCGCGCCAACACGACGCGCGCCCGCGCCATCGGCGGTGGCGCGTTCGAGATCACCGGGCACAAATGGTTCTGCTCGGCACCGATGTGCGATGCCTTTCTCGTCCTCGCCCACACCGAGCGCGGCCTGTCGTGTTTCGTCCTGCCCCGCTGGCGCCCCGACGGCACGCGCAACGCCATGCGGTTGCAGCGGCTGAAGGACAAGCTCGGCAACCGCTCGAACGCCTCGAGCGAGGTGGAGTATCACAGCGCCTGGGCGCAGCTGGTCGGCGAGGAAGGCCGCGGCGTGCCGACCATCATCGAGATGGTCAACCACACCCGGCTCGACTGCATCATCGGCGCCGCCTCCGGCATGCGCCAGGCGGTCGCGCAAGCCACGCACCACGCCGCGCATCGCTCGGCGTTCGGCCGCAAGCTCAGCGAGCAGCCGCTGATGCGCAACGTCCTGGCCGACCTGTGCATCGAATCCGAAGCCGCCACCGCGGCGATGATGCGCCTGGCGCGCGCCTACGAT
>CAYVUV010000215.1:0-47662 GCA_964455095.1 uncultured Binatia bacterium (SeqCode) | reverse complement strand
GGAGACCATAACGTGAGCCTCTTCGACGCATTTCGATATGACGGCAAGCGAGTCGTGGTAGTCGGCGGCGCCACTGGCATGGGCGCGGCCGCCGCAGAGCTCGCGCAGAGCGCCGGCGCCGATGTCGTCATCATGGACTTTGCCGAAATCAAGCGGCCGGGGGTCACCGCGATCCGCGTGAACCTGGCCGAGCGCGCGTCCATCGACGCCGCCGTCGACGCCTGTGCCGGACCGGTCGATGCGCTCTTTTCCTGCGCCGGCGTCGCAGACGGTACGCCTGGCATCGAGCGGATCAACTTCGTCGGTCACCGGCACCTGATCGACCGCATGCTGTCCAAGCAGATGCTGCGCCGCGGCAGCGCGATTTGCTTCATCTCGTCGAGTGCCGGGTTCATCGGCTGGGAAATGAACATGGCGCAGCTCTCGGAGCTGCTCGACACGCCGGATTTCGACACGGCGGTCCGGTGGTTCGAGGAGCGCGAGACCTGCAACTACATCTCGACCAAGCAGGCGATCTGCGCGTATGTCGCCCGCCAGGCGTTCCCGCTGCTCAAGCAGGGGATCCGGATCAATGCCATCTGTCCGGGCCCGACCGACACGCCGCTCGCCCAGGAAAACAAAGAGCTGTGGTTGGGCTTCGGAGCCGACTACCGCGAGGAGGCCGGGATCAAGCCGTTCACGCCGATGGAGCAGGCGTATCCGCTCGTCTTCCTGTGCAGTGATGCCGCGGCGGCGATCACCGGGATCACGATGCTCGCCGACGCCGGCTGGCTCAGCTCCGCAATCACCGGGTCGTTCGCCCCGACCCAGGGAGCGTGAGGAACGGCTGCGACACGGCAGTGGTGCGACGCAGGGGCTTCCAGGAATCACAGCGACGGAAATGGCCATCGGCCCATTGGCGGCCATGGCACCAGCGAGGAGACGACAATGCAGATCAGCGGGAAGACAGCAATCGTGGTCGGCGGCGCCTCGGGCATGGCTCGGGCGACCGCCGAGATGTTGGTGCGGGACGGCGCGCGCGTCGCAATCCTCGACCGAGCGAGCTCAAAGGGCGAAGAGGTGGCGGCCGCGATCGGCGGCGGCACCCGTTTCTACCCCTGCGACGTCACCGACTTTACCGGGACTGAAGCCGCGATCACGCGTGCCGCCGATGATCTCGGTGCCATTCACTTCGGCGTCAACACGGCTGGCGGCGGCATCGCAATGCGGACGCTCACGAAGCAGGGAGCGCATCCGCTCGACGCCTTTCGCGCCGTGATCGACCTCAACCTGGTCGCGAGCTTCAACGTCGCACGGCTGCAAGCCGATCGCATGAGCCGGAACGAACCCGACGAGAATGGCGAGCGTGGGGTGATCCTGATGACGGCCTCCATCGCCGCCTTCGAGGGTCAGATCGGCCAGGTCGCCTACAGCGCCGCCAAGGCCGGCATCGCCGGAATGACCCTCACCATGGCGCGCGACCTGGGCAGCCTCGGCATCCGAGTGGTGACGATTGCGCCGAGCTTGTTCCAGACCGGGCTGACACAAGGCATCCCGAAGGAGATGGAGGAGGGGCTCATCAAGGACGCGGCCTTCCCCAAGCGGATGGGGCGTCCCGAGGAGTACGCGCACATGGCCAAGGCGCTCTTCGAGAACCCGATGATGAACGGGTTTACACTGCGCCTCGACGCCGGCCAGCGCTTCGCGCCCAAGTGACCACGCGAGCGGTGTGACGGCCGAGCGGACACCCTCGCTCGCGACCGTCACCTGCCACGGTGTCGACCCCGTCACCCCGCTCGGGCGCGTGAGGATCAGAGCTGCGGCGGCGTCGGGCGCGGGATCACCGTGATCGACGGGACCTGCAGTGACGCGCCGCCGCGGAGCAAGGAGTCCAGCGTGGTGAGCAGGTGCGCAATGTCTATCATCGCTCCGGAGAGGTAACCCCGGGCGAACCAATTTGGCATCAGCTCGCCGGTAAGCTCGCCGTTCCAGTCCTTGTTGAAATGGGTCTGCGCGTCGCCCTCACCGCCGGGACACTCGCCGAGGGTGACGCGCGTGAAGCCGATGCCGGGGTGCTCGATGCGCCAGGCGTCGACGAGCCGGTCGAGCGCCGCCTTGGAGACCTGATACACGGCCAGCCCGGCCCACGGCGGCGTGTACGACGAGCCTGTGGTCGAGAGGTACAGCGCGGTCCCAGCCGAGGCTGTCAGGTGCGGCAGGGCCGCCGCGGTGATGAGCGATGCACCGATGACGTTGGTGTCGAACGTCCTCCGCCACGTCGCTGCGTCGGCGTTCTCGAGCATCACCAGTGGGCCGATCGCGGCCGCGTAGATGACGGCGTCGATGCCGCCAAGACCCTTGGCTGCTGCGTCGATCGCGACACGGCACGACGCCTCGTCGGTGACGTCACAGGCGATGGCCAACGTCCCCTCGCCGGCCTCTCGAGCCGCATCGTCGAGCTTGTCCTTGCGCCGCGCCATCATCGCCACCCGCGCGCCGCGCTGCGCGAGGCCGATCCCGATGCAGCGGCCCAAGCCCGTGGACGCACCGACCACCACCGTCTTCAACATTTCCGCGCTCCTGGCCGCAGTGGCTTCGTCAGCCCAGGTTCCAGAAGCGGGCCGCGTTCTCACAGATGATCTTGCGCCGCTCGTCTTCCGGCACGTTCACGAACAGCTCGTCGATCACCTTGCGCGAATACGGCCAGTCGTTGCCGTGGTGCGGGAAATCCGTCGACCAGCTCAAGTTGTTGAGACCCACCTGATGGCGCACCGAGACACCGTTGTGATCGACGATGAAGGTCGCGAGCATGTGGTCGTGGAAGTACTGACTGGGAACCTTCTTGACCTTGGTGTTGGTCCAGTGTCGGTTGCGCCAGTAGCGATCGTCCATCATTTCGAGGAAGTGCGGAATCCAACCGGCGCCGACCTCGATGAGGCCGAGTCGGAGCTTGGGGAACCGATCGAAGACGCCCTGGAAGATCATCTCGACCATGATCGGCATGGTGTACATGAACGCCGATGCGCCGATGGCAACCGAACCCTTGTTGGTCGCTCCCATCTTCTGCGTCTGCGCCGCGAGCAGGAGGTGGATCGAGACGGGCATGTCGAGGTCGGCTGCGGTCGCCCAGAACGGGTCGTCGTCGGCCCGAAGATCATCTCCGCCCGACGGCCAGGCGGAAAGCGCGACTCCCTTGTAGCCTTCCTGTTTCGCGCGCTTGAGCTCGGCCACCGACGTTTCGATGCCCACGTTCGGGGTCTGGAAGATCCCGATCAACCGGTCGGGATCGGGGGCGCAGAAACCGTCCTTCAGCCAGCGGTTGTAGGCGCGGATGCCGGCCAGGTGCGCCTCTTTGTCCTGCTGCTTCATGAACGTCAGCATCGCGCGCTGCGGCGGGTAGAGAATCTCCGCGTCGACCCCATCCTCGTCGAGGATCTCGAGACGTTTCTCGCCGCGATAGCAACCCGGATGAATCTCGCGCTGGAGGTTGTTTGTCGGCGCGCCGTAGCGCGCGCCCGTCCACTTGAGGTCCTCGGGCCGTGTCCCGACGCACGAGACCAGGCCAAGCGGTTCGGCCGTGGCCGCGCCCATGTATATCCAGGCATGGCCGCCGTCCTTGTCCTCGACGAGCTTCGGTGCCGTGCCCTGGTACTTCTTCTCGAGCCACTCCTCCCACAGATCGGGGGGCTCGAGCGTGTGCGAATCGGCCGAAATGATCCTGTACTCTCGCTTCATCCGTAAACTCCTCTGATCGATGGGTCGGGTTGTTGGAACGGCTTGCATCTTACTGTCGAGTAAGTAACCTAGCAAACACCTTGACCTCGAAGCCAGCCTCCATCGATGTCCCGCGCCGACGCAGCAGCGGCGAGGAGACCCGCGCGGCGATCCTCGCCGCCGCGGAGCGGCATTTCGCGGAGCGCGGCTTCGAGGCCGCACGCCTCGAGGACATTGCGTCAGACGTCGGCATCCGTCGTGCGGCGATCTTCTACCACTTCACCGACAAGCACGAGCTCTATGCGGCGATGCTCGACGAGATCTTCGGCGGCGCGCAGCGCGTCCTGCCCATGACGGGCAGCGCGGCCGAACGGATCGAGGCCGCTATGAGCGGCTGGATCGACTACGTGGCGCGGCGGCCAGCCATCGCGCGCCTGATCCTGCGCGAAGCCGCCAACGCTCAAAAGGGCGTGGCCTCGCCGCTGATGCGCGCGGGCGGCGCGCCGGTCGAGTTGTTCCGCGCGTTGATCGACGAGGGCGTCGCCTCCGGCGAATTCAAGCCGGTGATCGACCCGCACCGCCTCATCAGCTTGATGGGCGCGACCACGGTCTTCCACTTCGCTGCCATGCCGTCGCTCACGCCCGACGTCCCGTTCGATCCCTCGAGCGAGTCCGAGGTGGAACTACACAAGCGTGAGATCCTGCATCTGGCCCGCCACGCGCTCGGCATCAACGAGAACGGCCGCAAGAAACCCCTGAGGAGAGTAAGGTCATGAGGATGGACGAGTTGATCGTGGTCAGCGTCGATGCCCCGGCTATGCAGATCCTCGACATGACCGGCTGGAGGCGTTGATGGCCCAAGTGCCCGTGGCCCCGGGCATCTTCACGTGGCCCGCCGAGAAGCCTCAGTTGATCGGGAGCCGCTGCAGTGCGTGCGGGATCATCACCTTCCCATCGCAGGACTCCTGCGCGCGTTGCGCGTCGACAGACATGTGCGAGCAGCTGCTCGCGCGCCGGGGGCGGTTGTGGGCCTGGACGACGCAGCATTTCCCACCTCCATCGCCTCCGTATGCCGGTCCGATTGGTGAAGCGTTCGTCCCGTACGGCATCGGCTACGTCGAGCTCCCGGGCGAGGTCAAGGTCGAGGCACGCCTGACCGAGGCCAACCCCGAGCGGCTGGCGGAGGGCATGGACATGGAGCTCGTCATCGTCCCGTTTCGCACTGACGACAAGGGCAACGAGGTCGTCACCTTCGCGTTCCGGCCCGTCGGCTGAGCGCGCCACGCCGGCCGGTACACCGCAGAGGGAGGACACAACATGGATGTCGCGATCGTTGGAGTCGGGTTGCATCCGTTCGGGCGCTTCCCGGGCGTCTCGGCCATTGAGATGGGAGCCATCGCGGTCCGCCGCGCGCTCACTGACGCGGGCGTTCAGTGGCGCGACATCCAATTCGCGTTCGGCGGCAGCTACGAAGTCGATAACCCCGACGCCGTGGTGGCGCTGCTCGGTCTCACCGGTATTCCCTTCACCGACGTCTACAACGGGTGTGCCACGGCGGCGAGCGCGCTGACGCTCGCCGCGAACACGATTCGCCTCGGCGATCACGAGCTGGGCATCGCCGTCGGGATGGACAAGCACCTGCCGGGAGCGTTCAGCGCCGATCCGCTCCAGTACGCGTGCCCGTCGTGGTACGGCGAGCTCGGGCATTTCATCACCACCAAATTCTTCGGCATGAAGATCAACAAATACATGCGCGAGCACGGGATCTCGCGCGCGACGCTGGCCAAGGTGGCGGCCAAGGGCTACCGCAACGGCGCGTTGAATCCCAATGCGTTTCGCCGCAAGCCGCTCTCCGAGGAGCAGATCCTCGCATCGCCGATGCTGAACTACCCGCTGACGCAGTACATGTTCTGCAGCCCCGACGAAGGAGCCGCCGCAGTGGTGCTGTGCCGGGCCGAGCACGCGCACCGCTACAGCGACAAGCCGATCTACCTCCGCGCCACTACGGTGCGCACGCGACGACTCGGCGCGTTCGAGGTGCACAGCCCGTGGCTGCCGATGGAGGAGACGTCGGGCCCGACGGTCGACGCGTCGCGCGCCGCCTTCGAGATGGCCGGGATCGGGCCCGAAGACGTCGATGTCATCCAACTGCAGGACACCGACGCCGGGGCCGAGATCATCCACCTTGCCGAGAACGGCTTCTGCGCCGACGGCGACCAGGAGGCGCTCGTCGCCGATGGAGCGCTCGAGATCAGCGGTCGCCTGCCCGTCAACACCGACGGCGGCCTCCTCGCGAACGGCGAGCCGATCGGCGCCTCGGGTCTGCGACAGGTCTACGAGGTGGTCCTCCAGCTGCGGGGACAAGCGGGGGACCGCCAGGTGCCCGGCAACCCGAAGGTCGGGTACACGCAGCTCTACGGCGCGCCCGGCACCGCAGGCGTATCGATCCTCTCCGTCTGAATTGGGCGCAGCTGAAAGGGACCCCACATGCTCGACGTAATGAAAGGCATCCGCATCCTCGAAGTCGCCGAACATACCTTCGTGCCGGCGGCCTCGGCGGTCCTCGCCGAATGGGGCGCGGACGTGATCAAGGTCGAGCACGCCGAGCGCGGTGATGCGATGCGCGGCATCGCGCAAACGGGCGCTGTTGCCTTCGCAACGAAGGTCCACGTGCTGATGGAGCACAGCAACCGCGGCAAGCGCAGCATCGGCATCGACCTCTCGACACCACAAGGACTCGAGCTCGTGTACCGACTCGCCGCGACCGCCGACGTCTTCCTCACCAACAAGACGCCGCCCGTGCTGCGCAAGCTCAAGATCGACGTCGCCGACGTGCGCCAGCACAACCCGCAGATCATCTACACGCGCGGAACAGCTTTCGGCACGCGCGGACCCGACGGTGACAAAGGCGGCTACGACTTCACCAGCTTCTGGTGCCGCGCCGGCAGCGCCGCGAGCTGCACGCCGCAGGGATTGCCCGGCCTGATCACCCAGCCCGGTCCCGGCTACGGCGATTCGATCGGCGCGATGACGATCGCCGGCGGGATTGCCGGCGCACTGCTCAAGCGCGAGCGCACGGGCGAGCCCTCAGTCGTCGATGTCTCGCTGCTCGGCACGGGCGTCTGGGCGCTCGGCCAGGCGATCGGGATCTCGCTGCAATCGGGCGCGCCCCAGGGATCGCCCCCAGTCGGCGGCCACGCGGCCGCCACCAATCCGCTGGTGGGCATCTATCGCACCAGCGATGGCCGCTATGTCTCGTTCGTCATGCTGCAGGCCTTCAGCTACTGGGCCGATTTCTGCAATCACATCGAGCGCAGCGAGCTGGCGCGCGACCCGCGCTTCGACAGCGCCGAGCATCTCGCCAAAAATGCGCTCGCTGCCGTCGACATCATCCGCGAAGCGATTGGTTCGAAGACGCTGGCGGAGTGGACGCAGCGCTTCCAGACCATGCGCGGCCAGTGGGCGCCCGTGCAGAACACGCTCGAAGTCGCGGCCGACCCGCAAGTGCGCGCCATGGGCTACCTCGCGGCGACCGAAACCGCCGACGGCACGCCCTTCGAGCTCGGCGCCAGCCCGGTCCAGTTCGACGAACAACCCACGCCGACCGCGCGCGCCCCGCTCTTCAACGAGCACGGCGACGAGATCCTGCAGGAGCTCGGACTGGACTGGGACCAGATCATCGAGCTGCGCGCCGCCGGAGCGATCGCCTGACCGCTCCCAGTGTTCCTCAGCAGCCGTCTCTGAGATGGGCGCAGCTCATCTCTTTTTCCAGAGATCGCGATCGTTCCAGGCGCGGTCGAGGGGATTCATGTTCCCGCCGGATGGGGTGAACTGGGTCATGCCCAGGAGCTCCATCGTCTGCCCGTAGCCCAGATCGTTGACCGCGGCGCGCTTGAACTCCTGGACGAAGGTGCGGCGCGTATGACGCAAGACGATCGGCGAGAATCGCAGGAGAGACCTGGCGATTTCCCAGGCGCGATCCATCAGCGCGGCCTTCGGTAGCACTTCGTTCACCGCGCCCCATTCATGGGCCATTTGAGCGGTGATCTTCTGGCCCATCAGCTGCGCGTAGCGCCAGCGATTGCGGCCCATCACCAGCGGCCAGATGTTCTGAATGCCATCGCCGGGAGAGAGGTTGCGTGGGAAATGGGCCAGGTCCTGGAAGTAGGCGTCTTCGGACGCGAGCACGACGTCACACATCAGTGCCAGCTCGGAATGGATGTTGGAGGGGCCATTCACCGCGGCAATCATGATGGCGTCGATCTCCAGCATGTTGAGGTGCCGGAGCCTCCCGTACCATCCCATTTCCTCTGCCCACTCGGCCGGAGCCTTGAACGACGGCCGGTCGCTCTCCCGCCCCCAGTTGGCGTTGAACGTGTCGCCCGTGCCGGTGTAGATCGCGACGCGGATATCGCGATCGCCCGCGACGTCGTTGAAGAGGTTGGCGGTATCGTGATGGGTGCGCTCGTCCCAGACCGCCGGGCCGCCGTCGCGGTGCATCCGCATGAGCAGGATGCCATTCTCCGTCTTCTCCAGGGCGAAATCCGGATACCGATCGCGGTACTCCTCGAACTTGGTCAGGCGCGGCATCGTCGGTCCTCCTCGCAAACGTGCGTTGTCACGGACGAGGCTCCAGGATGCGATCGATCAGCGCGGATCCGGAGTGGATGACCTCGGGTTGCTTCCAGACCTCCACCGCGTAAGACACCATCAGCAGCGAGTGCAGGAGCTGCAGCAAGCGCTCGGCGTCTGCGGGCATGTCGTCGAGCGGAAATCGATCGCAGTAGGCGATCGCCTCCTCGGCACGCGGGAAGAAGGCGTCGTAGAACGCTCGCAGGTCTTCCATCGAGCCTCGCAGCCGCTGCGCCCATCGCTCGGGCTCCGTCGCCAGACACCACGTCGCGGCCCAGCGCTCGAGCTCCTCAAACCCCGGCGGAAGAGACGCATGGTTCATCGCAGCGGCTCCTTGGGCAGCCCTTGTGCGTAGGCGTCGACCCAATCCCCCACGGTCTTGTGGAAGTGTCGTACTAGTATTTCCTGGTCGTTGAGCGGGTACTCTCGGAACGCTCGCTGCTCGAGCCCCATCTGCGTGCCGTCGAGCGTCCCGACGTCCTGCAGGCCATACTCCTTGAACGTGAGCGCGGCATACTCGTGCGCCAAGCGCTCGCGGGCGGTCTTCGCCGGTACGAAGTACAGATCGCCCTCGAACACGTGTGTGTGGTGCGAGGTAGGCCAGTAGCGGTAGGTGACGTACCAGCCGCGCTCGTAGATCAGGATCTCGAGGTTCGGGAAGACCTGGAAGTTGTCGATGCCCCAGCGAGAGATCCCGGACGGGTTGACGCCCGGGAGCGTGTCACCGATATCCGGCGCGTCCCACGGCCCCGTGCTCCCGCTGCGGGTGAGCGCCTCGCCGGGGTAGAGCTGCTCGCGCGGCCACTTGTGCTTGTGGGTGCCGCTCGTGGTCACCATGCGGTGCGGCCCATCGAGCTGGTAGTGCGCCGCCTCGAACTCATACTCGGGGTTCTCAGCCTCGGGAGTGGGACCGAGTTGATGCGTGTGCAGCGGCGGCACGTGGTAGTACTCCTGGAAGGCATCGCTGAACACTTTCCAGTTGCTGTCGTTCTCGGCGCGGAACGAGTAGCGCTCGGTCATCCTGTGGAAGGGATAACCTTCGAGCGATCCGACCATCGGCCCCAGGTAACCCCGCAACGTCTGGCGCGGCTCGCGGTCGAGATTCACGAAGATGAATCCGGCCCACGTGTCGCACTGCAGCGGGGCCAGGCCGATCTCCTCCTTGCGCAGGTCGAAGAACTCCTTCTCCTGATGCACGTAGGTGCAGACGCCGTCGAGGCCGTACCGCCAGCCGTGGTATTTACACACGAACTGACGCGCATTGCCGGAGGACTCGCCGTGAGGCGTGCCCTGCCACAGCAGCTTGTTGCCGCGGTGCCGGCACACGTTGTGGAAGGCCCGGACCCGGCCGTCCGTGTCGCGCGACACGATGACCGAGGCTCCGACACCGGGCAAGTGCTTGGTGAAGTAACTGCCGTTCCGCGGCAGCTGCTCCAGCCGCCCGACGTTGAGCCAGGCGCGTTTGAAGATCGCCTCGCGCTCGAGCTCGTAGAACGCGGGCGAGATCGAGTCCTCGAACGACACGGGCGCCGTGCCGAGCTGCGGATGATGCTCGGTCCACGTGCCCTCCGCCGGTTTCTGGAATCGAGCCACTTTGGCGTCCTCCCAAGTTCAGTTCGCCCGGAAATCACATTCTCGATTATCAAGAACTTCTCTGCAAGGAGCCCGCAGCCTCCCCCACGAAGGGGCTAGCTTCCTCACAGCGAACCCACGCGCCGGTTCACCCTCAGGTAGGGAGAACGGCTGACGCAAAACCAGGTCACGACCGGTCGCAGCAGGCGGATCAGCGGCACCAGCGCGCCGAAGTCCTTTCTCATGTCAGCCGTTTGCTCGCTCAGACCGCGCGTCTGGTACTGGAGAAGCCGCTGGCTCTCCTCGGTGTCCAGCCAGTCACCGAAGAAGCGCGGAACCTCGGTCCGCACGAAGGCCTCCGTGGGAACGGGACCGATCCCGATCGCACTCAGCAAACCGCTGCAGAACTCGTAGTACGTCATCCGGCACTTCTCGCCACCGGCGATGTGCAGGACCTTCCCGATCGCCTGCTCACAGGCCACGGCGCGAGCGAAGGCCGTCCCCGCGTCGGCGGGATGGAGGAATTCGAATCGCGCTTCGGGGCTGAACTCGAACATGATGCGGGCTTCCTGCGCGTGGCCGATCAAGTGGATGGGCGTCACCGCCGCCAGCCGCAGGATGCTCCACTGGAGCCGGGATTGCTGGATGGCCTGCTCGCACGCCACCTTCTGTCGGCCGTACTCGTCGGTCGGCGAGACCGAGGTCTCCACGCGGAGCGGCGGCTCGCGATTCTGGACGTCGCCGAAGACGCCTTGCGACGACGCGAAGACCAGCCGCCTGGCCGTCCCCGAGGACTCCATCTGCTCGATCAGGGTTCGGGTCCCGTCGACGTTGATGCGCCGGGCGAGATCGGGCGCCTGATCCACGCGGGGAGGGATGATGCCCGCCAGATGCACCACCGCACCGACGCCATCCAGCGCGGCGCGGATCGATACCGGGTCGGTGATGTCGCCCCAGACGACATGGACGCGGCCGTCGAGTCGGGACGCGAGCTTGCGCGCCTTCGGAGAGTCGAGGTCGAAGGCGACGACGTCGTGGCCTTCTCCGAGCAGCGCCGCCAACGTCGACAAGCCGACGTTGCCCAGCGCACCGGTCAACAACACCTTCATACTTGTGCCCCCACCATTCCGATCGCTGATCGAACGCAGTGGGACATGAACACGTCCGTCGCGCAGCTCATTCGAAAGAGGCCGCTGGTGGAGTTCGACGGGCACCGCGCGGAACTGGTGCGGCGAGCTCTTTGAGGGCGGCGAGGAACAGTTCGTCCATGCGGAGGCTGAGGTCGGCGAGCTTCGGGGCGTTGGCGTGACTGGCGGAGCCGAAGACGCGGTGGAGGGCGTCAGTGGAGGTCGAAGCGCCGATGGAAAGACAGAGGCAGGCGACGCCGTCGGAGCGGAGCTCTTCGAGGGCCTTGTTGGCGTCGGCTTCGGCGTAGCGGGCTTCGTAACCGTCGTCGTAGGGGAAGCCGTCCGAAAGGACGAGCAGCAGGCGGTTGGGGGTGCCGGCTTCGTTCTTGAGAATTTCGCCGGCACCGCGAATGCCGGCGCCGAGGCGCGTGTAGCCGGCTGGTTGGAGTTGGTTGAGCCGCGCACGTCCGCCGGCGCCGAAACGTTGCCCGAAGGGTTTGATGGCAGGGAGGTGGACAGCGGAGCGGCCGTGCGAGCGAAAGCCGTAGACGGCAACGCGATCGCCGAGATCCTCGAGGGTGGCGGCCAACGTGGCGGCGGCGCGTCGCTGGTGCTCGTGGACGGAGAAGCCTTCCGGATCGGCATCGGTGGCGGAACCGGAGACGTCGAGGAGGATGAGGACGCCGAGGTTGCGGGCGAGCTTGCGGCGTTCGAGGTAGATGTTTTCGGGAGGGGAATAGCCGGAGCGCAGGTCGACGAACAGATCGATGAGGGCCTCGATGTCGACGTCGTCGCCATCGGACCGCCGGCGGAAGACCTTGGGGCCGAGGCCGAGACGGGTCAGGCGTCGGCGGAGGACCTCGTCGTGCTGAACACCGGCGGCCGCAATGTCAGGGGGAGAGATCAGCGGAAAGTCGATGACCCGGCACCACTCCGGTCGGTAGCGGTTGTTGTGTACGTCCCACTCCGGGTAGAGAGCGCCGCCCACGCCAACGGCAGAGCCGGGAATGCCGTTAGTTGTGAAACGGAGCGGGATGGGGAGAGGCCGAGCGTTCGGCCCCACGTGTTCCACCCGCCGGATCGACCGGACCTCCATGTCACCGCCGGCAGCGCCGTCACCGGCGGAACGGGACGCGCCGAACAGCCTGGAGAGGAAGTCCGAAAGCGTGTTCGACTTGAAAAGCGGGTTGTCGAACAACTTGCGGATCTTGCTTTCCTCGCCCTGCTCCCCGTCGCTGTCGTCATCGGCCTCGGGCACTTCCGTCGGCCCGAACTCCAAGCGGAGATCGTTGTCGCTGGGCCGGGCGCTCGACGCAGCAGCGGCACCCAGCAGCCGGGATGGTCGGATGACGCCGAACCACTCCGGTGGGTCGGCCACCGTGTTCCGGCCCCTGGCCACTTCGAGCGACTCGCCGGCCGTCATGGTGATCGGCTCGCCTATGGGATAGAGGGCGGCCGCCAACGGAATCCGCGCGGCGAGCTCGGCGATCACTCGGCGACCTTCGAGCGCCAGGTAGCGGCGGGCGACCTTCGGATGCCTTCGCAACGCCCTGACCAACTCTTCATCGAGACTCCCGGCGCCGAGGAGAGCGGCCTGGACGAGCACCTCCCGGCGTTGTCCCGAAACGGAGTGGCCCGCCGAGACGAACACGAACCGCCCATCCGTATGGGCCGCTTCGCCCGCCCGTGCCTCGGTGACGCCCAGGGGCCGATGGGCCAGGAAAGTGGCGAGGAACCGGAAGCGGTCAGGGCTTTCCGCGTCGGATGCGGTCACGTCCGTGGGACAATGGCGTCGACGAGCTCGCCGAGCGCGCGAACTACGTCGGGGTCGTCGGAAAGGATCTGGACGATAGCCGACTGAACCGCGCTGCGCAGGCTGAGCCCTTCAGCGACGAGTCCGCCGGCCAAGATCAGCGTTCGGGTGGAGGCCACTTCTCGTAGCGCTGCACCGTTCAGTTTTCGTATGGCGTTGCCGACTTTGACCAGAGCTCGGGCGGTGTCGAAATCGACGCCCGCCTCGTGGGCGACCACGTCGGTCTCGATCTCGGCCGGTTGAAAGTCGAGCTCGATGGCCACGAAACGCTGACGGGTCGACTCCTTGAGGTTTTTGAGCACGCTCTGGTAGCCGGGATTGTAGGAGATCACCAGCTGGAAACCCGGCGCCGCTTGCACCACAGTGCCGAGCCGATCCACGGGAAGCTCACGCCGATGGTCGGCGAGCGGGTGGATGACGACGGTCGTGTCCTGGCGGGCCTCCACCACCTCGTCCAGATAGCAGATGGCGCCTTCGCGCACCGCCCGGGTCAACGGCCCGTCCACCCAGATCGTCTCTCCACCCTTGAGCAAGAAACGCCCGACCAGATCCGCCGAGGTCAGGTCCTCATGACCGGCCACGGTGATCAGCTTGCGGCCCAGCTCGTAAGCCATTGCCTCCACGAAGCGCGTCTTCCCGCAACCCGTCGGACCCTTCAACAACACCGGCAGACCGCGACGCGCCGCGGCGCGAAACACCTCCAGCTCATCAGCCACCGCCCGGTAGAACGGCGCTTCCGCCGCAGAACGAACCATCGCGTGTCCGCCGATCGACATGTCAATTCGCTCGGTCGAACGGAACGATCTTCGGGAGCTCCGTTCCTTCGGGTAGGACCACCTCGCCATCCGCGTTGATGAAGGCGGAGGTCGTACCCCGATCGATGGGAAGCGCGGGATGAGGGCAGAGTCGCCCCGTACCTTCACCGCAGATGCCCATGGTGAAATACGAACGCTTCTGTATGTCCTCCGGCCAAGCATCGGCGTGCATGGCGAGCCACTGGGCGGGAAGGTTGTAGAACACGAAGAAGAACAGGCTGCACGCCGCAAAGATGGCCAAGAAGCGCGTCGACTGCTGCTTCACGAATCCACCCTGGACCCGTTCCAGGCCGCGTTCGACGAAGGTCCGGCCGCGATCGTCCGTGAAGAATCGGATAGAGCAGAACCCAGCCTGGACGGCACCCCAGAGGAATGCCTCGTAGATCGGGTACTGGTAGTACGTGCCCGGGAAGAGGCAGAGAGAGCGGATGGCACCGGGGTAGGTGAAGAGGCCCATCGGCATCAGGAAGAACCCTTCCATCACCACGTCGAAGAAGATGGTGAACACGAACACAACGGCCAGCAACCCGAGGGTGCCGATGCTCGGCCAGCGCGCCTTGGCGCGCCGCATCACCCAACAGCCGAGCATCGTGCACAAGAGGACGCCGTACGAGTAGCCCGGCCCGTTCATGAGGAGCGGCTCCGCCATCATCTGACCCGGCTTGCCCCACGAGACCCATCCCGGAATGTCTTGCACCCACGAACCTCGGTTCCAGAGCCAAGTGTTATACGTGCTCCAGGTGTTGAAATAGTTCAGCAACGGGTCCTGGAAGAACAGCAGGCCGAACGCCACCAGCAGCATGCCGTCGGTCGTGATCCGCCGTTCCCGTCGCCAAGGCTTGATGATGAAGTAATAGATGCCGATGGGGAGGCCGATGCAGATGACGCTCGTCCAGGTGACGAGGACGATCTTCATGAGCGTCGGCGGATCGCTCGGCCCGGCAGGTACCCGCACGAAGTACGGACCGGTGACCCACTTGGCCCAGACGTAGAGCTGCAGGGCGAGGATCGCGCCTCCCAGGAGGGCCCACGCCTCGACCGGCTTGAACGAGGGCTGGGGCTGGGCGTACAAGGCACCGGTCTGGATGTCATGGATGTCGGCGGTCTTCCTCAATCCCAAAGCCATCGTCAGTCCCTCCGTAACGGTGTTGATCGTCAGCGGGTGGTTCGTCACCATGCGTTCAGCTGCGATAGGATATGATCCATGGTGACTCATAAAGGAGCGCCGGCCGAGCTGTCAATCCGCGGCGACGCGCGCGTCGACCGCAGCCGTGCGTCGCTGCGTGCGGCGCTGCTGGCACTGCTGGACCGAAGGCGGTTCGAGGACCTGACGATCCGCGCGATTACCGCGCGCGCCGGCGTCGGCTATGCCACCTTCTTCCGTCACTACGCCGACAAGCGCGCCTTGCTGCACGATGTCGCGGCCGACGCGATCGGCGAGTTGCTCGCCCAGGCGATGCCCGTCGCCGCGGCCGACGACAGTCGTGGGGCATGCCTCGTCTTGTGCCGCTATGTTCACAGCCGGCGCCGCCTGTGGCGCGCGCTGCTCAACGGCGGCGCCGCGGCGACGGTGCGCGACGAGTTCCTTCGCCAGGCGCGCGCCATGGTCCCCGCGCAGCCGTCTCCGCCGGCGTGGCTTCCCGCCGACCTTGCCGTCACCGTGGCTTCGCTCGGAACGCTCGAAGTGTTCGCCTGGTGGCTCGCAGCCAAGCACCCCCTCCCGATCGAGCAGGTGGCGGAGATTCTCGACCGGCTGGTGATCGCAGCGGCGGTCGGCCGCTGAGCCGCCGGTCTCACGACGATCACTCTCTTGCCGCCCCCGAGGGCGGAGGAAGGGCTGAATCCGATGGACGGTCGAACCGCTTCCACGTACTCACCCACCCGCGGGCGTGGTCGCTCGTCGAGGCGCGCTTCCAGGCCATGCGCGCAGACTTCGAGTTCGCCTCGGGCGGCTGAGTCGCGACGCGGCGTGTCGCGCCGGCACGCCATCACGTCGTGCCCAGCCTGGACACGGAAATCGCATTCTCATTTGTAGAGAGCAGTGTTGCAAACCACCCCGATCCTCGTCCATAATCGCGTCCCAGAGCACCTCGAGTAGCGGTCAGAAGGATGGGAACGATGGGTCGAGTCGCTGTGGTCACGGGAGCGGCATCGGGAATGGGGTTGGCGATCGCCCGCCACCTGGCGGCGCGCGGCAATCGCGTCGGCGTGCTCGACTTGCATGGCGAAGCAGCGCTGCGGGCCGCGGAGGACCTCCGCAAGACCGGAGCCACCGCGATCGCCGCGCAAGCCGACGTCACCGATCGCGCCACCGTCGACGCCGCGCTCGACAAAGTGCGCGCGGAGCTCGGACCCATTCAGATCATGGTCACCAGTGCCGGTCTCGACGCATTCGAGAAGTTCACGGACATCACGATCGCGAGTTGGGAGCGCGTCCTCGCCGTCAACCTCACCGGCACGTTCCACAGCCTGCAGGCCGCCCTTCCCGACATGCTCGCGGCCCATTGGGGTCGGATGGTGACGATCTCGTCGTCGAGCGCGCAGTCGGGAGCCCCGCGCATGGCGCATTACGTCGCATCGAAGGGCGGCGTGATCGCACTCACCAAGGCACTCGCGCTGGAGCTCGCGCCGCACGGAATCACGGTCAACAACATCCCGCCGGGCATGATCGACACGCCGATGTTGCGACGCGCCGAGGCCGAGGGCAACGTCGCGAGCCTCGAGAAGATCGCGCCGCGGGTGATCCCCATCGGCCGCGCCGGAACCCCCGAAGAGATTGCGGCGACCTGCGGGTTCCTCTGCTCCGACGAAGCGGCTTTCATCACCGGCCAGGTGATCGGCGTGAACGGCGGCATGGTCCTGTGAACGACAGGGAGGAACCAACAGCATGACGCAAAACTATTCTCCGAAGCCCCCGAAGCAATATCCGAAACCCCCCGAGGGAACCTGGACGGAGCACTATCCCGATTTGGGCACGGCGGACGTGTCCTCCGAGAGCTCGATCTCACCTGAGTTCTACGAGCTCGAGCGCGAGGCCATCTTCAAGCGGGCCTGGCTGAACGTCGGACGGGTCGAGCAGCTGCGGAAGAAAGGGGGCTTCTTCACCAAGGCACTCGACGTCGCGAGCACCTCGCTGATCGTCGTCCGCGGCATGGACGACACAATCCGCGCCTTCCACAACGTCTGCCGCCACCGCGGCAACAAGCTGGTGTGGACCGATCACCCGGCCGAGGAGGTCAGTGGAACCTGCCGGCAATTCGCCTGCAAGTATCACGGCTGGCAGTACGACCTCGAGGGCCGCTTGTCCTTCATCCTACAGGAGGGGGAGTTCTTCGGCATCGACAAGGCCAAGTACGGCCTCGTCTCGGTGCACTGCGAAGTGTGGCAGGGGTTCATCTTCGTGAACCTCGCCGAGCGGCCGACACAAACCCTCACCGAATTCCTCGGCCCGATGATCACCGCGATCGACTACCCGTTCGAACAACTGACGGAGCGCTACTACTACCGCGGCGATATTCGCAGCAACTGGAAGGTCTTCCTGGACGCCTTCCAGGAGTTCTATCACCCGCCCATCCTCCACGGCCATCAGAACCCTGTCATGTCGCAGTCCGAATACCGGCAGCAGGGTTTCTACACCATGCACTTCCAGATCGACGGCCCGCACCGCGTCGGGTCGACGGGCGGCGGCGCCGGCGGGCTCCTGCCGCCGCAGATGTACAACCCCATCGAGCGGCTGATGCGCAGCGGCCTGTTCGGCCCCTGGGAGCACTCGGAAATCGTGACCAAGGACCTCGCACCGGGCCTCAACCCGGGGAAGAAGAAGCACTGGGGTCTGGATTCGTTCCAGATCTTTCCGAACTTCGCGATCGTGTTCTGGGAGAATGGATGGTACCTGACCTACCACTACTGGCCGATGGCACACAATCGACTCCTCTTCGAGGCGAACGCGTACTTCGCCCCACCGCGCAACGTGCGCGAACGCCTCGCCCAGCAGCTCGGCATCGCCACCATCAAGGAGTACGCCTTACAGGACTGCGGCACCCTGGAGGCGACGCAGATGGGGCTCGAGTCGCGTGTCGTCTCGCGCTTCCCGCTCGGCGACCAGGAGCTCATGTGCCGGCACCTGAGCAAGATGGTGTACGACTGGGTCGACGACTACCGGCGCGCGCGTGCGGAGGTGTGATCGCGATGGCTACTCCCCTACTGCCTTCCCAGTTTGCCGACCTCGAACCCTTCGCCAAAGAGTGGTGCCTCGCCAGCGAGCCCGAGCGCTACGCAAAACGCCTGGCCAGCACCATGCAGGAGCTGCAGGCGTTCTACGACGCGTTCTTCCCGCGCGCCGAGGAGGCGATCACCTACTTGGAGAAGTTTCCGCTGCATGACTTACCCGAGGACGCGCATCGGCTGCTGCAGCTGCTGTACGCGCTGATCCTGGTGTCGTTCCCCGTCGAGATCTGGCACCAGCCGTACATCCCGGACACCGGCACGGCCCAGTTCGAGCTGAAGATCGAGCCGACCCCATGAGCCAGGACCCGCAACGGATCGCCGATCTTGTCGAGATCGAACAGCTGTGCGCACGCTACCTGGCGTACGCGAGCCAGTTCGTTCCCGATCAATGGCTCAAGGTGTTCACCCCGGACGTGGAGTACAGCGCCTTCGGCACGAAGTATCCTCTCGAGAAAATGACGGAGTTGCTGACGGCGGCACCGCGCGGTCAGTTCATCGGCAACATGCCGGTGGTCGAGTTCGATGGAGACCGCGCCACCGGCGTGCAGCACTTCATCTTCATCGACCAGAAGACCCACGCCATGCGCCTCGCCTGGTATCGAGACGAGTACGTGCGCACGCCCGACGGCTGGCGCATCCGGCGACGCTCCACCACGTTCTTCCGCAAGCACGGCGGCGTCGATTCCGGTCGGCAGCACGATCCGCTCTCGGACCCGAAGGACTGATCGGAACCGCCGCCTGGCGCGATCCTACTTCCCGAAGCGGGACAGCGAGTTGACCTGGAAGAGCGTCGGATCGAACTTGATGTAGAAGTCGAATCCCGCACTTGGACTCGATTTGATCCCGCCGAGCGTCGCCCGGTTGTAATTGACGTTCTCGACGCACACGAACGCCATGTTCGAACCCTCCAGATAGACGGACTTATCGTTTCCGGCCTCGACCGGAGCCGGGTTGTAGCCCATGACCTGAAACGAACTGAGCAGCGCGCCGTTCCAGCTGTACTTGCGATTCCAGGCCCCTTGGTACGTGAGAGCGTCGACGTGAAGCTCCAGCTTCCCGAACAGGTAGTACTTGTCCCGCGGCACCCCCTCGACGACCCACTGCTCCCGAACAGCGAGCGCCGCCCCCCTCGGCGCCCAGGCAATGCCGGTCCAACTCGGGTCCATATACCCAAGGAAGGCAATGTCAGGCCACATGACACGCCAGCCCGTGCCGCCCGGCGCGGGCGCGAACTTCCACTCGCCCTTCAGATTGAAGGGATCGACGAATCGCAGCTCCTCCACCTTGCCTTTGAGCGTCCAGGTAAAGTCTTCCGGTTTGCCGTCGAAGAACTGGCCGTCGTCCTGACTGAGATCCGAGCCGAGGAAACCGTCGGAGCGGTTCGAGGGGCTCACGGCGCGCACACGGCGGAGCGCCGGCACGTAGGACCACGCGGAGTCGCGTTTTCCCGATTCACGATAGCGCCAGGAGAGCGCGGCCGTACCGTTCAGATCCGCCGGGCCGTTCACGACGGCGAGACTCTGGCTCAGAAGATTGCTCGGGTTGTCGGCGCGCTGAGCCAGGGGAACGCCGTCGTAATAGTTGAACTGCACCGCGATGTCGGCTCGGCGTTCGAGCCGCTTGTCACTGAGCCAATTGACCTGCGACTCCGCCCTGACATTGCCGAAGTACCAGGTGCGGTAGAAATAGTTCCAGACGACCTTGACGCCCGCACGCGGGTCGGCCGGATCGATGACGGGAAACGGAAAGCCGAGAATGACATCCGGTTGCTTGCCCGTTTGCTTGTCGACAATACTCCCCGCCTCGTCCACGTCGTACTTGCCTTCGTTTTGCTTCGACGCCTCGCGAAAGTCCGGCGGCCAGTTGAACTGCTCCTTCTTCCACTCGACGATCGGGTTGGAGTATTCCCCATTTTTGTAGTGCTTGAGGATCTCCGGCGGCAGCAGGCCTTCGGCTTGCTGCCAGGTTTCCTGGTTGAGCACCGTGCCGGGCGTGACCTCCGCCATCGCTCCGCTCGTCCAAGCGGCCAGGCACGCCACCAGCATCGTCGCCCGCACACCGTCGACAACTTTTCCCATGCAATGCCCCCCGCCCTCGGCCGCTGGATGCGACGCGAAACATGGATGACCACCGATCGACACTTTGATGCAGCAAACCGCCCAATGGCCACGTCCCCCCAGTCATCCTATGCGCAGCCAGCCACTCGGCAGATGAGAACGGCATTATCCGAGAACAAGAGCGTAATTTCAATAGCGACGCTGTTTCCCCTGCTCTAAGCCGGCTGGAAAACACGAGCTGGTTGGTTATTGTCGCCGCGATGACTTCCGCCAAGGTCGTGAGACCTGTGCGCTCTGCGTCTTACACCGCCGCCCAGACCCGCATCATCGAAGCCGCCCTCGTCCTGTTTGCCGAGCACGGCATCAGTGGAACGTCTCTACAGATGATCGCCGACGCGATCGGCGTGACCAAGGCGGCGGTCTACCACGTGTACAACACCAAGGATGAGATCATCCTCGCCGTCGCCCAGGTTGTGCTCGCGCGTCTGGAAATCGCCGTCGGCGTCGCAGAAGCCGAGCGAACCCGCTCCCGCGCGCGCGAAGTGTTGATCGCCGCGATGATCGACCTCGCCGTCGAGCGCCGCCGCCTGGCGAGCGTCCTCCAGCGCGATCCGGTGATGCTGCGCTTCCTCGAAGAACACGAGCCGTTCCGGCGCGTGATGGAGCGTGTGAACCGCCTGCTCATGGGCGGTGCCCTCGACCCGCGGGCGCGGGTTCAGGCCGCCATGCTCGCATCGGCCATCGCCGGCGCCGTCATCCACCCGCTCGTCCTGAACCTCGACGACGAGACCTTGCGCCGACAGCTTTTGAAGCAGACGCGGAAACTCCTGGCGCTTCGCTGATCCACGATGCGCTCCCGGACTGTTCGCGCCTATTGATTCAAGGACCTTGGCGAGGCCCGAAGACGCGAGGAGTTCCCAATGCCGCTTCGAATCGTGCAATGGACGACCGGAAACGTCGGCAAGCAATCGGTGATTGCGATCGCCGCGAATCCACAACTCGAGTTGGTGGGCTGCTACGCGTGGTCACCCGACAAGATCGGACGCGACGTCGGAGAGCTGTGCGGCGTGGATGCCCTCGGCGTGACCGCCACCGACGACGTCGATGCGCTGCTTGCGCTGCGCCCGGACTGCGTCATGTACAACCCGATGTGGCCGTCGATCGACGAGCTGGTGCGGATCCTCGCAGGCGGTGTAAACGTCGTCACCACGGCGGCATTCATCAACGGCCGGAGATTGGGTCCGGATCGCACGCGACTGGTCGAGGCATGCGAGCGAGGCCGGTCGTCGCTCTTCGGTACGGGAATCAGTCCGGGCTGGGCGGAGCTGCTGACCATTGTGCTCGCTGGCATCAGCGATCGGATCGATAAGGTCACGGTCAGCGAAGCAGCATACACGGCCGGTTATGACTCCCCTGCCACGGAGAAACCGGCGGGGTTCGGTCGGCCGATCGACGACCCCAACCTCCAAGCGATGACGGCCCAGGGCACGGCGGTGTTTAGCGAAGCCGTGGCGATGATGGCCGACGCGTTGGGCATCGAGCTCGACGACGTGGTCTGTCAGTCCGAGCACGCAAAGACGACGACGGACCTCGATCTCGGTTCGTGGCAAATTGAAGCGGGCTGCGTGGCCGGTGTCGCGGCCAGCTGGCAGGGCCGCGTGGGCGGTCGCACCGTGGTCGAGCTGAACGTTCGATGGAAGAAGGCGCCGGCCCTCGAGCCCGATTGGCAGATCGAGGACGGATATGTCATCGAGGTGCAGGGCCGTCCGACCGTGCGCTCGACCGTGCAGTTCCTTCCGCCGCCGGATTTTCAGGCCGAGACGCTTGCGGACTTCATGGTGCTCGGTCACATCATGACGGCGATGCCCGCCATCAACGCCATCCCAGCCGTGGTGGCCGCCCAACCCGGAATCGTGAGCTATCCCGATCTGCGACTGCCGCTGCCTCGGGGGCTCGTCCGTCCCTGAACTTGCGAGAAGTTCGAATGGCCACAACCCAGGTCACCCGAACGCTCGAGTCCACTCCCGATGCACTCTGGCACTGCGTGCGCGCCTTTGGCGACTTGTCCTGGGCGCCCGCTCATCTGAAGGTCGAGATCCGTGGCCAAGGCGTCGGCCAGGTGCGCATCGTCGATCTGCCCTCGGGGAAGGTTCACGAGCAGCTGACCTCCCTCGACGACGACGCGCGCACCCTCACCTACATTGTTCCCAGTGGAAACCCCGTGCCGGTCACCGACTACGAGGCCCGCATGACGGTCAGCGACGACGGCGGGAAAGGCCGACTCACGTGGTCTTGCGTATTCCAACCCGTCGGCGTCAGCGAAGAGGAGGCCGCCCGCGACATCCGGGCACGGTATGGCGCCGTGATCAGAGCGATCGAAGCCTACCTGAGGAGAGGCTAGACGCTTCGACCTTCCTGATCGCCTGCGTCGGTGTCAGCCGCCGAGGCCGTGCAGGCAGAACTCCCATGCGTCCTCGGCCGTGACGCGCGCCCGGGAGCTCTGGACGAAGCGGTTCATGAGCCAGCCGTACATGACCGTCTGCTGGATGAGCAGGGCGGCGCGCTGCGTCTCCGTCACCTGGAGCGAGCCGGCCGCGACCGCGGCTTTGAGCAGCTCGATCAACATCCGCGAGATCGGCGTCAGCGCCGCGGCCAGGCGCTCGGGATCTTTGAGCGCGAGTTGCAGCGAGAACTCCGAGATCGGCACGCGGTTGTGGGCGCCGCGCTTGCGGCGCGGCCCGAGCGGCTCGCACCACTCGTGGAGACGGATCGTGAAGGCGCGCAAGCGCTCGAGCGGCTCCGCCTTGGACTCCGCCACGGAGCGGAGATCCTCGAGCGACTCGCGGATGCTCTCCTCGAGGAGCGCGAAGAGCAGCTCGTCCTTGCTATCGAAGTACTGGTAGAACCCCCGCAGCGACTGCTTCGACCGATCGACGATCTCCTGGATCGTGAACTCGGTCGTGCCCCTCTCGTCGATTAGCGCGAACGCCGCATCCAGAAGTCCCTGGGCGCGCTGCTCCGCACGAGTGCGGGCGGCGCTCAGGCTCTTCGAGACCGCGCGGTGACGCCAACCAGGTTTGTTCCCGTCTTGCGAGTCTTCGGCTTTCACCATGGGGAAGCCATCCTTAGTCGAATTGCGACACGGGTGCCATACGACCCGCCGCTTTGCGGAATTGATATTCTCTCAGAATGAGAATAGAATTGCCAGCTGCAACAACGGCTGCCGCTCGGATGGGGCGTGCACGGGCTCGGGGTTCAAAAGGAGACCAGGATGCGGATCGGCCTGATGACCGGCCCGGAGAGAGGCCGGTACCGCCACAAGGTGGCGCAGCTCATCGGCGACGCCCAGGCGGCCGAGGAGGCCGGTTTCACGTCGCTCTGGGTGCCCCAGATCCCGGGGGACTTCGACGCCTTGACCGCGATCACGCTCATGGGGCACGCGACCGAGCGCATCGAGCTTGGGACCGCGGTCCTGCCGATCCAGACCCGTCATCCGATCGCCATGGCCCAGGAGGTGCTCTCGGTCCAGGCGGTGTGCGAGGGCCGCTTCACGCTCGGCCTCGGCACTTCGCACGATTGGGTCATCGAGGGCCAGCTCGGCCTGCGCTACGAGCGGCCAGCACATCTGATGCGCAACTACCTCGAAGTCCTGAACACAGCGCTTCGGGGTCCGGGCTCCGTCGACGTCGAGAACGATTCCTACCGCGTGCACAGCCCGATGGACGTTACCGACTTGTCTCCCAACCGGGTCCTGCTCGCGGCTCTGGGTCCAGTGATGCTGCGCGTCGCCGGTGAGCACGCGTCGGGGACGATCCTGTGGATGGCCGACGAGCGCGCCATCGCGCAGCACGTCGTCCCGCGCCTCACGAAGGCCACGGCCGGCGCCGGAAAGCCTGCGCCGCGGGTCGTCGCCGGGGTCCCCGTCGCCATCTGCGCCAACGACGAAGTGAATGACGCGCGGGCATGGGCGAACAAGGTGCTGGGGCACGCCGACTTCTGTCCGAACTACCAACAACTGCTGGAGCGCGGCGACGCCACCGACGTGGGCGACATCCTCGCGGCCGGGGACGAGGCTGCCGTCGTCACACGGCTGCGTTCCTTCCGCGACGCAGGGGTCACGGACCTCGCACTCCGCCCCCTCGCGCTCGGATCCGACCGGGCATCACGCATCGAGTCGCGGGAACGAACCCTGGCGCTCCTCGCCTCCCTCTGCCCAGAGCTCTGAACCGGTGCGGCAGGCGGCCGGTCAGGAGTCGTAGTCGACGACGACCTCGCGGCTGGTGGGAATCGCCTGGCAGGTGAGCACCCAACCGGCCTTGACCTCCGCAGCCGACAGGGCGTTGTTCACACGCATCTCGACCGATCCCGCATCGACGTGCGCCATGCACGTGGCGCAATTGCCCGACTCACATGAGAAGGGCGGACGCAGGCCCGCCCGCCGGGCGGCCGCGAGGACCGTGTCACCGGCCTGGTAGCGAACTGCATGCTTGCGGCGATCAAGTCGGATCACCAGCGAGTCGGTGGCCGATACGATCTGAGCCGCTGGCGCGTCGCCGGGGACGACGAACCGCTCGATGAACCGCTGCTCCGGCGCGACGCCCAGCATCGAGAGGCCGGCCTCCACCGTCTCCATGTACGGGCCCGGGCCGCACAGATAGAAATCGGCGTGCGTGTGGTCCCGCGCCAAGGCGGCGCACTGCGCGGCATCGAGGAATCCGCGCTCCGAGTCGAGGTGATGCCGCACCGAGAAGCGGCCACCCGACCCTGTGCGTAGGCGGTCGAGCGCGTTGGCGAAGATGACGCCGTCGGGGGCGCGGTTCGCATACACCAACACGACTTCGCGCGCGGTGGTGGCAAGCGCGGTCTTGACGATCGAGAGGACCGGCGTGATGCCGCTGCCGCCCGCGAAGGCGACGATCGGCGCCGCGGCCGCGCGCAACACGAACCGTCCCGCCGGGGGCATCACGTCGATCGTATCGCCCGGTGCCAGCGTGTCGTTCATCCAATTCGACATCTTCCCGCCAGGGACGCGCTTCACCGTGACGGTGAAGGGGTCGCCCGTGTCCGGCGAGCTCGACATCGAATAGCAGCGGATGATGGGCTCGCCGCCGATCGTCGCGCGGAACGAGCAGAACTGTCCAGCAGCGTAGGTAAACCGCTCCTCGAGCGCCGAGGGGATCGCGAGGACGAACGACCGCGTGTCGGCAGTCTCGTCGATGACGTCGGCCACCGTCAGGCAGTGGAAGTCGTGTTGGCTCGGCATCGGCCTCTCGTGGGGTGGGCGAGCCGTAGATGATAGGTCCGTATCCGATTTTTGCAACCCGGCTCTCATATGCTAGTAATACCATTCTCACATGGATATCCGCGACACTCCCGAACAGGCCGACCTGCGGCGCACCGCGAGTCGGCTGGCCCGCGAGCTCGGCCCGCGGACCGTGGCCGATCTCGACGACCGCGCGCGCAACGAGCGGCTCGCCGCGGCGGTGCGCGACGCCGGCTGGCTCGATCTGCGCCAGGACAGCGGCGACGGCAATCCACTCGCCAGCGGGGTCGAGGCGGCCATCATCGCCGACGCCCTGGGCGAGGCTGTTGCCGACGTTCCATTCGCGGGCCGGATCCTCGCCGCGGATCTCGTCCGCCGTGCCGGCGCCCGCCCCATCGACGGCGCGGTGGTCGCCTTCTCGCCCAACCTCATCGACGCAGCGGTCGTGTCGAGACCGGTGACGGACACACCGATCCTCGCCATCGACAATGCCGCGCAGGGTCTCGTGGCGGCGTACGTCCTGGTTCCCGAGGGCGACGGCCACCGCCTCGCGCTCGTGGAGGCGGAGGGCGCGAGCCACGGCGCGGACCTCACGCGCGCGGTCCGCGCACTCCCGGCCGGCGTGCCCGTGCTGGCGGTTCCCCACCAGGTCCGGCGCCTCACGCGCGACGATCTCGCCGCCTGGTCAGCGCTGGGCCTGGCGCTCACGAGCGCCGATCTGGTCGGGCTCATGCGCGGCGTGCTCGACGTCACCGTCGCTTACGCCCGGGAGCGGCGGCAGTACGGCGTTGCCATCGGAACTTTCCAGGCCGTGCAGCACCTCCTCGCTGAAGCTCGCTGTCTGATGGAGGGAGGGTTCAGCGCCGCGCTGTACCCCGCTTGGGCCGTGGATCAGCTCGGGCCCGACGAGGCGCGCGCCGCCGGACGCGTGGCCAAGGCCTACTGCGCGCGCGCCGCGCGCACCGTCTGCGAGACCGCGGTGCAGGTGCACGGCGGGATGGGGAACACGTGGGAGTGCATCGTCCACATCTTCCTGCGTCGTGCGCTGCTCTCCTCGCAGTGGTTCGGTGACGACAGCGAGCAGCTGCGTCAGCTGCAGCGCGAGCGTCTCGGGGTGACCGATGGACTTTCGTGACTCGCCGGCCGAAGCGGACTTTCGCTCGCGATTGCGCGCCTGGCTTGCCGCCAACAACCCGGGCTTGCCGGTCTCGTCGACCGACGACGAGTACTGGGTTCGGCAAGCAGAATGGCATACCGCGCTCTACGACGCCGGTTTCTTCGGATTGAGCTGGCCCGCGCGCTTCGGCGGTCACGACCTGCCGACCGTCTTCGACGTTATCCTCGACGATGAGCTCGCCGCCGCCGGTGCGCCACCGCGCCCCAGCCTCGGCTACCTCGTCCAGGGGATCGGGACGCACGGCAGTGAAGCGATCAAGGACCGCTTCCTGCCCGGGTTGATCAGCGGGCGCGAGCGCTGGTGCCAGGGCTTCAGCGAGCCCGAGGCCGGATCCGACCTCGCCGCGCTGCGCACCACCGCAACACGCGACGGCGACGAGTACGTGATCAACGGTCACAAGATCTGGACGAGCTACTCCGACGTTGCGGACTGGTGCATTCTCCTCGCGCGCACCAACTCCGACGTGCCGAAGCACAAGGGCCTCTCGGCCTTCGCGGTGCCGATGCACCAGCCCGGGATCGAGCAACGCGCGCTGCGCATGATGAACGGCATCACCAGGGAGTTCGGCCAGGTGGTGTTCGACGGCGCGCGCGTCGCCGCCGAGAACATGATCGGCGAGCCCGGCGAAGGCTGGCGCATCGCGATGACGATCGTCAGCCACGAGCGCGAGCCCAGCGAGGTCGGCTACGTCGCGCGCTACGTGAAGACGGTCAAGGATCTCGAGGCGACGGTGCGCGCCGATCCCGGTGCGTTTCGGAGCGACCAGCGCGAGGCGGTCGCGTGGGCATACGTGCAGGCGGAGATGCTGCGGCTGCACGTGCGCCGCAGGCTCTCCGAGCGTCTCGACGGAGTCGACCACGGTCCGGGTGGCTCGATCGACAAGATCCTGATGACATGGGTCGAGCAAACGGTGGGAGCCGCGGCGCTCTCCGCGGCGGGATCGCGTACGGTGATCGACGGCGACGACGTCGCGCTGAAGATCTATCTGTACAGCCGCGCACAGAGCGTGATGGGCGGCACGTCGCAGATCCAGAAGAACATCATCGCCACGCGGATCCTCGGCCTGCCGACGGCCTGAGCGCCCCGCGCCCAGGAGACGACACCATGTACGACAAGCTCCCCGACTCGGTCCGCGTCGAGATCGACGGTCCCGTCCGCATCGTGCGCCTCGCTCGCCCGGACCAGCTCAACGCCGTCAACGAGGATCTGCACCTGGGCCTGACCCGCGTCTTCCCGCTGCTGAGCGCCGACCCCGATGCGCGCGTCGCGGTCATCACCGGGGAAGGACGCGCGTTCTCCGCCGGCGGCGACTTCGACCTCCTCGACCGGATGGTGAAGGACCGCAGGCTGCGACACAACGTGATCGCTGAGGGGCGAGAGCTGGTGCTCAACATGATCCGCTGCCGGGTCCCCGTGATAGCCGCGGTCAACGGACCGGCCGTCGGCCTCGGCTGCAGCGTCATCGCCCTCTCGGACGTTGTCTACATGGCGGAGTCGGCCTACCTGGCGGACCCGCACGTGATGGTCGGCCTCGTGGCGGCCGACGGCGGCCCGCTGACCTGGCCCCTGCACATGAGCCTGCTCCTGGCCAAGGAGTACGCGTTCACGGGAGACCGGATCAGCGCAGCCCGGGCGCGTGAGATCGGGCTGGCGAATCACGTCTGCCCGGACGGCGAAGTGCTCTCCGCGGCACTCGCCGCCGCTCGCAAGATCGCCGCGCTACCCCGTCAGGCCGTAGAGGCGACCAAGCGGATCCTGAACCTGCACGTCGAGCGGTCGGTGCTGGCCACCATCGATTTCGCGCTGGCGGCCGAGACCGAGTCGTTCGATACACCCGACCTCCAGGAGAATGTTGCCCGCTTCCTCAAGCGGTCGTCCGCGAAGAAATAGCGGCAAGAGCAACGTGGTCGCGCAAAGAAGGCTCTCAGAGTACAAGCACCGGTACTCCAACTAGGAGAAGCCGCGATGCGCGCACCGCTCTATTCCTCGAATCCAAACGAGCTCTTCGAACCGGCTGCTATTTCGAATCCCCAGAGGCTGTATGCGCGACTCAGGGCGGAAACTCCCATGGCTCGCGTCGCCGAGAGCGGTGTGCATCTCCTCGCAACGTGGGATCTCATCGAGGAAGCCCTGGCGCGGGAGTCCGACTTCTCCGCCAATCTCACCGGCGTTCTGATGCGAGGTCCCTCCGGCGATCCCACCATCTTCCCGATGCCCACGTTCGGCAGTGGAGGAGGCGCCATCGCCACCGCCGACGAGCCGGACCACTCCGTCCACCGAGGAATCGTTCAACGTCGATTCTCCAACTTCGTATCCATGCTCGAGGAGCCCGTCCGTCGCTGGGCTCGGGAAGCCATACGAGAGTGGCTTGGCGGCGGCGCCGGCGATTTCGTACCCGTCGCAGAGATGGTTCCTGCACGCGTCGTGGGTGACCTGCTGGGTCTTCCACAGGACGACGTCTTGCGTTTTCGAACCTGGGCGATGATCGGTGGGGACTTCCTCGCCGGGAACGTCGATGAGACACGATTGGCCTTCACTGCAGGTGAGGCCATCAAGATGCTCGAATATCTCGGCGAGCACCTGGACCGTGCCAGCGTGGACCTCCGGCAGGACGCCGACGCACCCCTCACACACGCACTCGCCGAGGCGGTCAAGGACGGCCGTATCGAGCGCGAAACCGCCATTGGCATCGCCGTCACGATGTTCGCAGCAGGGGGCGAATCGACGGCCGCCCTGATCGGCAGCATGGTGCGCTATCTCGCGGAGAACCCCGACACCGCGCGTGTCCTCCGCACCAGTCGCGAGCTCGTTCCTCGGTTCGTGGAAGAGATTGCCCGTCTCGAGCCGCCCTTCAACTTCCACTACCGGGCGGTACGACGGAGTTGCGAGCTGGCGGAATTCGAGCTTCATCCGGGTGACCGTCTCATGCTCCTCTGGGCGTCCGCGAATCGAGACCCCGCCCATGTGGATCACCCCGACGAGCTTCGTCTCGACCGCAACCACGACAAGAACCACTTGACCTTCGGCCGTGGCGCCCACTTCTGCATCGGTGCGTCCCTCGGCCGGATGGAGGGGCGAATCGTGTGCGAAGAGCTGCTCCGTGCGACGGATACGATCTCCCTCAGGCCCGATCACGAGCCGGACTATGCGAACAGCATCATGGTGCGCCGGTTGGAACATCTTCAACTCGACGCGGAGCCCGCGTCGAGTCTGCCGGAGTGACCGAGATCCAGGAGAATGTTGTCCGCTTTCTCAAGTGGTCGTCCGCGAACAAGTGACGGGAGGAGAGCACCGTGGCCAAGCGAACGAGATACTCGGAGTACAAGGACCGCTACGCCAACTATCGCTTCGAGCTGAGCGAGGAAGGCATCCTGCTGATGCAGTGCCACAGCAACGGCGGCAGCCTGGTGTGGGACTGGAAGGCGCACGACGAAATGTCGGATGCCTTCGCCGACATCGCCGGCGATCGCGAGATCAAGGTCCTGATCCACACCGGAACTGGAGAGAACTACAACGCCGACTGGGGCCCGGCTCCGCTGGAGAAGCCCCTGTATCTCGCGATGGACGGCCAGAAGGGCCTCATGAAGCTCGATGAGAAGGCGTGGTACGGGCGTATGCTGGTCGAGAACATCCTCGCCGTGGACGTGCCGATGATCAGCGCCGTGAACGGTCCTTGCAACATCCACTCTGAGGTCCCCCTGCTGGGCGACATCGTGCTGGCGTCGGAGGACGCGTACTTTCAGGACCTCGCGCACTTCCCGCGCGGCATGGTGCCAGGCGACGGCCAGCACGTCATCTGGCCCATGATCATCGGACGCAACCGGGCGCGGTACATGCTCTTCACCGGGAAGAAGCTGAGCGCGCGGGAGGCGCTCGAATGGGGCGCGGTCAACGAGGTGCTGCCGAAGGACCGGCTCCTCGACCGAGCGTGGGAACTGGCTCGCGAGCTGGCGAAGCGCCCTCCCCTCACGCTCCGCTACACGCGCATGCTGTTCACCCAGGACTTGAAGCGCGCGTTCCTCGACGAGCTGGGCCACGGCATCGCCCGCGAGACGTACGCGCAGCGACAGTTCTTTCCGGTCGGTGGAGGAATGGATCCGCTCGATCGTCCGTGGGACAAGGAGCCCTGGTCTGATTGACGAGGACCCTTACACAGCTCGCTGGACGTAGATTGGGAACCACCTCCGGCCCCCCCGGTCGGCGACCAGGGGGGGGGCCGGTCGGTGCGAGGCAGGTCAATCGGCTACGTTTGCCGCCGTGTAGGAGGTGGCGTTCTCGTAGACCGCAACGGCGCGGAACTTCTTGGTACTGGTGTTGACGGTGAAGCGGCAATACGCCGCGGCTTGGGTCGCGTCGATGAAAGACGTCCCCGTCTGCGGCGCCAGGCTGGTCAACGGGGAGGACGAAATCACGGTCCCACTATAGTCGACGGCCTCGATGATCACGTCCTGGGTGTTGATATCCATGTTGAGAATGTTGCAGCGCAGCGGACCACCGGTGGGATAGTAGGCAGCCGCGGGCGCCGAGGCCAGTGTCTTCGGCCCCGCCAAGGCGGCGCTTGCGCTCACCAGGCTGAGGGCGGCGGTGACAAGGAGCATTCTTGCGATCTTCATTTGGGTTCTCTCCCTTCTCAATTCAGTCGGTCGCCGGTCACTTTGCCGGGACCGAGACGGTGTAGTCGTTGCCGTTGTCGTAGATCGCGATGCCACGATACTTCTTCGGGCTGCCGTCGACGGTGAAGCGACACCACGCCGCGGTGGCAGCGTTACTGCCGAGGGCTTGTCCGGTACCGGGACTCAGCGTCAACGAGAGCGGGCCGCTCACGACGGCACCAGCGAGATCCATGATCTCAAACGTGACCTGCTTGTCCGTCGTGTTCAGGTTGTTCATGTCGCAATACATCGTCTGACCCACCACCGGCGCACCGGTCACGATCGGCGGCGTCGCCATGATCTTCGTGCCCGCCTGCGCAGCCGAAGCGCCACCCAAGGCCAGCGCCGCACCGAACAACAGAATTCTTCCCAGCTTCATCCTCTGTCTCCTCTCTCTACGTGCTCTGGTTCCGGCGGCTAGCCCATCTAGCCGACCGATGATCACACCGCGGTTCAAAAGATTGGTCGGACTCGAGCGAGCACCGTTCCTTCCCGAACGCGCATGCGACTTCATACGCGCCACTGTGCCGCATCCCTTTGGTAAGAAACAATTAGGAATAACCCTGAGCAACAGTAGGAATAACCCCTAGCTAGAGTGTTCATGCCCATTGAACAGTTGTTCACGCGCACGCGGCGGTGCTTTGGGGGTGCCCGGCTCGCGCACAGGCAACGCGCGCATGGGGCGCGGTCAACGAGGTGTTTTCGAAGGACCGACTCCACCACCAGCGTGGTCGGATCGATCGCGGGCCTTCAGAGCTCGATGAGCGTCGGAACGCGGCGCTGGGCGAGCAGCCGCCGTCCGATGTCCAGGACGATCGCGTCGGCCGAGCCGAAGAGTCCGTCAAGCGCGAGGACCCGCTTCAGGTACCGGTGGAACGAATGCTCGGCGGTGAAGCCGACGCCGGCGAGCACCTGTTGGCAGTGCCGGGCCACCGTGTGGGCCGTGCGCCCGGCGACGGCCTTCGCAAGGGCGGCCGTCTCGGGGCTCGGCTCGTCGCGCGCCGCGGTCAGGGTCGCCTCTAAGGCCTCCACTGCCACCAACGCGTCCGCGAGCCGGTGGCGCACGGCCTGGAAGCGCGCAACCGGACGACCGAACTGCACCCGTCCCAGCGCGTGAGAGCGCGCCAGATCGAGCATCGTTCGGCCGGCTCCTGCGATCTGGTGCGCGACGGCGCGCCGACCGAGGGCCACGGCCGATTGCCACGCGGCGGGGTCGAGGCGCGTCGCGCCCGCCGTGTTGGCGTGCGCGCGGACCGTTCGAAGGCCCGCATCGGGATCGACGCCGCGCACGGGCTGCACGTCCGCAACCGCCGTCGAGACGATCGCGCTCCATGGCTCCGACTCCGTGCCAGACACCACCAGCATCTCCCCGGCGCTGGCGGCGCGACCCGTCGCCAGGCCCTCAGCCCGAAGATCGTTCGCGTCGATTCGTCCGGGCGGATCCCACGCGGCGAACCGCGGCAGTAGCACGGCGAGGTCGGGTCGCGGCTTCTGGCCGAGCGCTGAAGCCAGTACATCGTCGAGTGCCGTAGCCGCCGCGTTCACCGCGCCGAGTGCGCTGAAGACGATATCGAGGGCAGCGTCACGCTCGTCGCCGAGCATCTCCAACCATCCGACTTGCGCGAGGACCGCATCGACGTCTGGAGTCGGGGTCGCAAGTGCGTTGGCGATGGCCGCGCGCACTGTTTCCGCCATTATGCCGCGTTCGTTCGCGTCGATCATTCGTCGCTCCCAAGCTCGAGGAGCCGGCGGGCGATGATGTTGCGCTGCACCTCGGCCGTGCCGCCGTAGATCGTTGCGGCCTTCGAGTACAGGTACTCGTTGCGCCAGAGCTCACCGGCCGC
Source organism: uncultured Binatia bacterium (SeqCode) (assembly GCA_964455095.1). Classification (GTDB taxonomy): domain Bacteria; phylum Desulfobacterota; class Binatia; order HRBIN30; family CADEER01; genus CAYVUV01. The sequence goes on along the minus strand of CAYVUV010000215.1, from coordinate 14,790 downwards.
GCTGTCGTCCATCTCGACCATCCCCGGCAGGAGCCGGCGGACGGCGTCGAAGACCGCCTGCTCCGTCGTCGCGACGAGCACCTTGTCGATGGATGTCTCCGCGCCGATCGTGCCGGTCTCGGCGAGTCGGTGCTGCGTGGCACGCGACCGGGCGCGCAGCGCGTGCAGCTGCACGTACACGTCCCCGACGATCTCCGCAGCGCGGTCGTGGTCGGGGGCAACTTCGACGAGCCGCTGGAGCCGCCGGTAGAGATATGCGATGCGCTGCCAGAAACACGAAGAGCGCTCGTAAGGGAGGATGCTCATGGCGACGGCCCAGCCCCCGTTCAGCTCTCCGAGCATCCGATCGGCCGAGACCACGACGTCGTCGAAGAACACCTCGGCAAACTCGAGCTCGCCGTTGAGCATCGCGAGCGGCGCGACGGTGATCCCCGGCGTGTTCATGTCGACAAAGAACGCGGTGATGCCGCGGTGACGCGAGTCGGGCGGCCCGGTTCGCGTGAGCAGCACGCAGCGGTCGGAGAACTGCGCCAGGCTGGTCCAGACCTTCTGGCCGTTGATCACCCATTTCGAGGCCGTAGGCGCGTCGCCGCCGGCGGGCACAGCGCGGCAGCGCAAGGACGCGAGGTCGCTCCCCGCGTCCGGCTCGGAGAACCCCTGGCACCAGAGCTCGGCGCCCGAGAGCAGGCGGGGGATCACCTCGGCGGCCAACGCGGGCGGCGCAAAGTCGATGATCGTCGGCGCGAGTACCTCGATCAGTGAGAAAAGACCCGGATCCGCGATCTCGCGCGCCGCGAGGGCCGCGCCGAGCTCCGTCCGCAGCATCGGTGAGCCGCCTCGTCCGCCAACGCGCTCCGGCCATCCGCGCTGCATCCAACCCGCAGCGAACAGGATCGACTTCACCCGTTGCATCTGGGCGACGTGGTCGTCGAGCGTCCCCGGCGGCGAATACCGGGGCGCCAGCTCTTCGGAGTTCGCCTCCAGCCAAGCGTGGAGCTCAGTTCGGTAGGCGGCAAGATCGCTACCGGCATTTGAGAGCGTCATTCTCCTATGATACGGTCCGGCTTCCGTATCGGCAAGGCGACGGTTCACGACTCCGGCGCACAAAGGAAATCGCGAGAGGATGGCCATGAACGAGGTTCCGCCCCCCGAGGCATTCATTCAGGATCTCGTCGCGCGCATTCAGGCACGGCGGACCTTTGGCAATCACCCGCTCTGGCTCGAGCTCGCCGCCGGCAGGCTCAGCCGCGAGCAGCTGAAGCGCTTCGCCATCCAGTTCTTCCTCCAGGTGCGCGAGTTCCCACGCGCGGTGAGCGCCATGCATTCCAACTGTCCGTTTCCCAAGGAGCGCATGGAGCTGGCAGAGAGCGTCTACGAGGAAGAGACGGGGCGGATTTCCGGTTGCAACCAGCCTCATCCGGAGCTCTTCATTCGCTTCGGCGAGGCCGTCGGCCTGAAGCGAGCAGAGATGGTCGAGGGGCGCCCCCTGCCCGCGACCCGCGCGCTCATCGACTGGTTCGAGCTATCGACCAAGCAGCGCTCGTTCATCGAAGCCGCAGCCGCGATCAACCTTGCCGCGGAGGGCCAGGTCCCGGGCGCGTTCGGGCCGATGGCGCGCCGGCTCCAGGAGAATTACGGACTCAGCCGCGAGGCGGTGGAGTTCTGGGACATCCACGAGATGGCCGATGCGGAGCACAGTGCGGTCGGCGACAACATCGTCGTTCGCCACGCAACCGACACCGCAACCCAGGCGCGTGTGCGCGATGCGTTACAGCACTCGCTCGACGCCTGGTGGCAGTTCTTCGATGGCATTCAGGCCGCGATTTGAGGCGCAGGAGGAAAGCGTATGGCCGCATACTTCATCGCACAGTACGTCGTGAACGACCCCAAGCTCTATCGCGAGTACCAGATGGCTGCGGGGCCGACCATCCAGGCATCCGGTGGCGAGGTCGTGGCGTTCGACGTCGCCGCGGAGACCGTCGAAGGGACCCCGCCCGGACCGCAAACGGTGATCGTCAAATTCGAATCCACGGAGGCGGCCAAGGCGTGGTACGAATCGCCCGCGTACCAAGCCGTCGTCGGCAAGCGCCTGGCGTCCACGAAGGGGTTCGCCATCATCTCCCAATCGATGAAGCTGAAGAGCTGATCCTTTTCCGCTGGGTGGACCACGGCGTCGCGTCGCGCCGCTCGCCGTGACGGCCGACGGGGCCGTCTCAGCGCGGGCGTGGTCTCGCATCGTGCTCAGACCCGCGTCCTATCCCAGCATGATCATACCGCCGTCGACGACCAGAACCTGACCGGTCATCATGTCGCTGTCCTCCGAGGCGAGGAACACCGCCGTCCCCGTGAGGTCCTGAGGTTGGAGGGCCCCCTTCAAGGCGTTGAACATCGGGAGCATGGCCATCATTTCCTCGGGCACGATTCGCTTCGCCGCGTCGGTGAGCGTGAGGCCAGGACAGATGGCATTGACGTTGATGCCCCACGGACCAAGGTAGCCCGCCATGTACTTGGTCAGCCCCGAGACGCCGATCTTCGCCACGTTGTAGTGCGGAACCGGTGACGGCAGGTCGGGATCCGACGTGTCCACGACACCAACGTTCCCTATGTAGGCTGCGGTGGAGGATTGGTGGATGATCTTGCCCTTTCGCCGGCGCTTCATGAATGGCTCCACCGCGCGCGTGCACAGCCAGACCCCGATGAGATTCACCGACAAGATCTTGTTGAAGTATTCGAGGCTGCGGTCCTGGAGTTCCATGTCGCCAAAGATCGCCGCGTTGTTCAGCAGGATGTCGATGCTCCCGAAGTGCGCGTGGGTCGCGGCGGCAAGGCGCTGGGTGTCCTCCTCGCTCGATACGTCGGTTCTCAGTGCCAGACCCTCACTGCCGAGCTTCGCGATCTCCTGCACTACTTCCTGGGCCTGATCCTCCCGGACGTCGGCGACGACGACCTTGGCCCCTTCGCGGGCGAATCGGAGCGCGTACTCCCGCCCGATGCCCTGACTGCCGCCCGTGATGATGGCCACCTTGTCTTTCAAGCGCATAGTCGTCCCCCAGGTTTGAACGGTTTTCGCGTTTACGATCGCTCGCGGTCAGTTCGCAAGCCGCAACAAAAGGCGCTTCGGGCCCCGGATGAGGAAGGAATCGATGTGCTCCACGCGCGGATCGCAGCGTTCGCGGCGCAGCAGCTCGTCGAGCAGCGCCTCGAGCACGATGCGCGCTTCCAGCCGCGCCAACGACGCACCGAGGCAGAAATGGTTGCCGAAGCCAAACCCCAGGTGTCCCTGCGGATTGCGCGCGATGTCGAACTCGCCCGCGGTCGGGCCCCAGTGCCGTTCGTCGCGGTTGGCGGACCCGAGTATCCCGATCACGTGAACATTGGCGGGCACCTGTTGTCCGGCGATCTCGACGTCGGCGGTGGTGCGTCGGACGACGAACTGCACCGGCGCATCCCAGCGCAAGGTTTCCTCGATCCAGCTCGGCACCAGCGTTCGATCGGCACTCAGGCGGGCGCGCTCCGAGGGATGGCTCAACAGCGCGTTGGTCGCGTTGCCGATCAGATTCGTGGTCGTCTCGTTGCCGGCGACGAGCAGCAGGATGACGAACATCGTCATCTCGGCCGCGCTCAGGCCGACGCCATCCTGCACCGCGACGAGCACGCTGATCAGATCGTCGCTCGGCTTCGCGGTGCGCTCCGCCACGACGCAGCGAATGTACTCGGCGATCTCCTTCATGGCATCGGCGAAGCCGCTGGTGAGCGGGTCGACCGTGCGTGTCGAGCCCGTCGTGCCCGCGATGATGCGGTCGGACCATTCCTTGAACTGGTCTCGCCGCTCCGGTTCCACACCGAGGATTTCGCAGATCACACGCACCGGCAGCGGCATGGCGATCGCCGCCACCAGGTCGATCTCCTCAGCATGCCGCATCTCGTTCACGCACTCGCGCGTGATCTGGCGTATGAGCGGCTCCCACATCGCGATGCGTCGCGGCGTGAAGCCGCGGTTGACGAGGTTGCGGATCTCGGTGTGCCGAGGCGGATCCTCAGAAAGGAGTTGGCGACAACCCATCAACTCCTCCAACGGAAAGGCCAACGCCTGCGTCAGTGCCATTGCGCGCGCCATCACCTCGGGATCCTCGAGCGGGTTGACGCCCGGACGAGCGCCCATGAGCATCGTCCGCATGGCGTCGGAGGAGAACAGTTCCGCATTGCGGAGAACGAACTGCACGTCGTCGTAGCGCGACACACACCAGGCCTGGGCCTCCTCCGCCCAGTAGACCGGCGCTTCGTCGCGCAGCGCCGCATAGTACGGATAGGGATCCTCCCGCACCGCCTCCGAGAATGGTTCGTACGGGGGTCTGCGCGCATCGATATGCTCTGTCGGACACATACTGAAGCTCCTTTGGGAATCCGCGGCTTGCTAAAGTGGTTGGTTTGGTACGCCTTCGAACAATGGCTCGGTCGGCCCGACGGTCTGCAGATGCAGCACCTTGGTGGCGAGATGTGGCGCGAAGACCGAAAGATACACCACATGGCCGATGACAACGGCCGCGGCCATCGAGAGGAAGGAAGAGCGTAGACGGTCTTTCGATTTCGAATCCGCCCACAGCTCGATGAGCGTCCGCCCCTGCGCATCGGTCCGCCCGAGGATGTAAGTGAAGACCATCATCTGCACGCCCATCGCGAGCGAGTCATAGAGCGGATACTGGTGCCTCGTACCCGGCCACAGCGCGAGTCCCTCGATGACGCGGCCATAACAAAACACGCCAAGCCGAGCCCCGAGGATCGCATTGAACATGAATGCCCACAGGCAGCCGATGGCGAGGCCGACGATCAACAGCGTGATCGGCGCACGCCAGTCGAACTTCGAGCTCAACCAGCGCCCCGTGGCGGCGCCGAGCGTGGCCGGAAGGACGAAGTAGGCGATGTAACCGGGGGGAACCGCTGCCGGCAGGCCACCCCATGTCATGTTCAACGGCCACCAGGAGGGCATGCGCGGAATCGCGGGCGGGAACTGTGCATACACGGCCCAATCATACGGGGCCTCGATCCAGGAGATCGAGATGGCCGATACGCACACCAGCAGGAGCGGGTGCGGGCGGCGGCGGCGGAAACTCAGAATCAAGCCAACAGCCACGAAGACAGCGCCGCCGATGTAGGCGAAGCTGATCGCAGCCTTCATGAGCGGGGTCAGCTCAGACATTGGTGGACCCCCTGCCCTTCGACGGACGACGGGCCTCCGGGTCATATCGAAGTACCAACGCGAAGATGAGGACGATCAGCCCGAAGAGCGTACCAAGCATGATCAATGCGCCCACGGTCCCTACTCCTTCAGGCGACGGGATAGGCGACGGATTTGACCTCGGTGTATTGATCGAACCCGGCGTGGCCGTTCTGGCGGCCGACGCCGCTGGCCTTGTAACCGCCGAACGGCACGTCGGCGCCATAGCCGGTGGCACCGTTGAGACCGATGAACCCGGCCCGCAGCCGACGTGCGACGGCCAGGGAGCGTTCCAGCGAACCCGACATGACGTTGCCGGCCAGGCCGTAGACGCTGTCGTTGGCGATGCGGATGGCATCCGCATCGTTCTCGAACGGAATGACGGCGAGGACCGGGCCGAAGATCTCTTCCTGCGCGATCGTCATCGCGTTGTCGACGTTGACGAACAACGTGGGCTTGACCCAGAAGCCCTTGTCGCGACCGGCCGGCGCATCGGCGCCGCCGACGAGGAGCGTCGCCCCCTCGTCGATGCCTTTCTGAATGTAGCCACGGATGCGCGTGCGCTGCTTGTCCGAGATCACTGGACCGCACAGCGTTCCCGGGTCCTGCGGATCTCCGGCGGCCATGCTCTCGTACATCCCTTTGAGAATCGCCACGCCCTCGTCGTAACGCGAGCGCGGGAGCAACAGTCGTGTCGGGATGGCGCAACCCTGACCGGCGTGAACACAGGGCGTGATGCCCAGCATACACGCGACTGAGAAGTCGGCGTCCTCGAGCACGATGGTGGCCGATTTGCCGCCCAGCTCGAGGAACAGGCGCTTCATTGTCGCCGCGCCCTTCTCCATGATTCTCTTTCCGACGGCGGTCGAGCCGGTGAACGAGATCAGATCGACCTTCGGCGAGAGCGTGAGCTCCTCTCCCACCATGTGATCGGATGCCGTGACGACATTGACCACTCCGGGTGGGATATCGGTGGACTCGACGATCAGGCGCCCGAGGCGGGTCGCGTTGAAGGGCGTGTCGGGGGCTGGTTTCAGCACGACCGTGTTACCGGTGGCCAGAGCCTGGGCGAGCTTGTGAATGCTGACCTCGAATGGAAAGTTCCACGGCACGATCGCGCCGACGACGCCCACCGGTTCGCGCCAGACCTTGCGGGTGGTCATCACACCGGTGAGGGCTACGAACGTGTCGCCAAGGTCGTTGTCCCACGGGTACTCGTCGATCAGCTTGGCCGGGTAAGTCAGTGCATCGGCCAGCGGCGCGTCGAGCTGTGGGCCGTGCGTCAGCAGGCGCGGGCAGCCGGCCTCGAGGATGAGCTCTTCGCGGAGATCCTCGCGCTCGGCTTCCAGCGCCGCCTGGAGCTGCTCGAGGCAGCGCTTGCGGAAGGCGCGGTTGGTCGACCAGTCGGTCTGGTCGAATGCGCGGCGGGCGGCGTCGATGGCGCGGTGCATGTCGGCCCTGGACGCGTTCGCCACCGCTCCCAGTACTTCCTCCGTCGCCGGGTTGATGTTGGTGAACGTACCGCCCTGCCCGTCGACGAGCTTGCCGTCGATCATCATTCTCGACTCGAAACGAAGCTTGGGTATGTCAGCCATGTTGCTCGCCCTCCTTGGACGAGGAGGTGTCGATGGCGACCCGCGGTGAGCGGGCCGGCATGGCGCCATGGCGCGGGAGATTCATCGCCAGACGGATCACATGATGGAGGAGTCGGCTGGGCAGGAGGCGACTGGCGAGCAGCAACAGGCTGGCATCGAGGCCCACTCCATGCCGCGCGAACGGCGCGCGCTCGTCGAGTACCCTGGCAAGCGCCCGAGCAAAGCGTTCGGGCGAGCTCGCCATGCGCACCGCAAAGCCACCCGTGCGACGGATTCCGGCGTAGTGCACGGCGTACGGCCCGCTGTAGTCTCCGTAGTCGGTAGTTTGCTCGGTGAGGATGTCGGTGTTGAAGGTTCCGGTCACCAGCACGGTCACACCCAAGCCGAACGGCGCCACCTCCTCCGCGAGGGCTTCGGCCCACCGTTCGAGGGCGCCTTTGGATGCGGAATAGGCGCTGATCGTCGGCATGCCCCGGACGCCGCCCTGGCTGGATACGACGACGATCCGGCCGCGTCTGGCAGCCCGCATCGACGGCAACAACGCCTTGGTCAGCACGATCGGACCGAAGAGGTTGGTAGAGAAGATCTGCTGCCAGACGCCGGTGGGCATGTCCTCGACGGACCCTACGGCGGCGATCCCGGCATTGTGCACTAGGACGTCGGGCGCACCGACCGCCTCCTCAATGGACCTGGCGGCCGCGCCGATCGACGCGGGGTCGTCGAGATCGAGTCGGACGCCGACCAGGCGAGGATCGTCGGCCGCAGCACCCGTCGCCGCCCGCAGGCGTTCGAGTCCGACCTCGGGCGAGCGCATCGCTCCGACGACGCGCCATCCCACCTTGTAGAGGTGGGCGGCGGACGCCAGGCCGAGCCCGCGTGACGCACCGGTGATGACGACGCTGCGTGCCTCAAGCACGGTCGGGCCTGCAATATCCGTCTACCTTGACCGGGTTCACGGTTGGACGTCCATTCGGCTGAGCGGTCATCCAACCGTTCCAGTGTCCTTCGAAATACGGGCCGGGCTGCCCCTCCCGTTCGTAGAATCCCTGCGGGTCGTAGACCTTGGCTTCCGGAAACGGATACGGGCAGGCGACCGCAGTCGCGAGCTTCGATACGCGGATGGCGGCGAAGCCGGCGCCGTAAACGAAATAGGCGAGGTTCAAGATGCCAGCCATGACGAGGAAGGTGGCGAGGGCCGGCCGGGTGCGGAACCAACGCAACCTTTGGGCGAGCTTCTCGGCTTGCGCTCGTCCCGTGTCGTCCCGATAGCAAAGGACGCCGGCGGGAATCATCACCGTGGTGACGAGCGCGGTCTCCCATATCAGTGGGAACTGGAAGGTCGTTCCGGCGAAGACCGACCCCCAGGGGATCACTTGCGAGTAGATATACAGCCCGGTGTGGACGAGGAAGATCTCCAGGGCCGCGTCCATGGTGACCCCGGTGACGAAGAGCAGCAGCGCCAGGCTGACGAGCGGGCGGCGCCAGACGAATGCGTCGGCGGACGCGCGCGCTTGCAGGCCGCGCAGGATTCGATTGGACGCGAAGAACGGGCCGATGAAGTAGAAGGTCGAGTAACCGATCACGATGAACGGTTCGACCGTGGGCGACAGCCTCACCAGGGGCCAGTCCTCGGGAAAGTGCCAGAGCTGGGGGTTGTACACGGCGTACGGCGCCCAGTTCATGATCGGGTCCTGCCAGACGATCGCCGTCGACGCCAAGACCATGAGCAGATAGGGATGCGCGGGTCGCCGAATCCACGCCCACACGAACACGGCGACGAGCAGGAACATCATGACGACTGTCCCGACCTGATGCAGAACGAGCCAGTGTTCCCATCCGAACAGGAACTCCACCGGACGGGGAACTCCGGTCACCTCAGGGTTGGCAATGCGAGGGGAGACGGCGCCCATGCGTGCGTGGTAGGCGATGGCGCTTAGGACGACTAACCCGACGGCCATCCACAGCGCGGTCATCGGTGACCGATTCGATCCGGCGGACGTGCCGGCGGCGGACGGCAATGTGTGCTCGCGGCTCATCGGCTCAGTCCTGCCCAAATCGCGCGACGAGATGAGAGTGAATTCCGTCGGGATCGAGCCTTCGCGCCACGAGGTAGCCGGCGCCCATCCAAGCTCGATGGCTCCAGGTTCCGAAACGGAGCATGGTCCCGGGCGCGCCGGAAGCAGCCGGGAGCATCTTCACCCGCTCGAGCGCTTCCTTCACACCGCGCGGGCTCAAGGGGCGAGCGTCGGCGAAGGCGCGCAGCAGCACCGTGGCGATGTCCCGATTCACTACGGGGAGGCAGTACTCCGGGCGCCGTCCGTACGCCGCGTTGTACTGATCCAGGAAGCGCTGCCCGAGAAGGTTGGTCTCGTCGTACTGGTCGATCCCGGTCCATCCCAGGAGCGCTTGCCACAGCACGGGACTGATCCACGCGTTCTCGAACGCGGTGCTGGTGAAGCGGGGCGGGTCCCAGTCGAGCTCCTGGAGTACCGAATTGACGTGCAGGATGCCGAAGCCGAAGCCACAGTGGACGAGCGCGCTGGGCTTCGCTGCGTACACCTTGCGCAGCGCCTCACCGCAGTCCTGCGCGGTCTGAGCGAGCCGCCCCTCCGCCACGATGCGAATGCCGGCGTCTCGGCACGCGCTGCCGAAGCTCTTGAGGTAGCTCTCGCCCACCAGTGACTGTTCGACCAGGACGCCGACCTCGGTGTGCCCGCCCTTCGCGAGCAGCTGCGTCCAGAAGATGGGCTCGTCCGTCAACGAGCCCATTGGAAACGCGAAGGTCCACTCGCCCAACCAGTCCTCGGAGCCGGTCACGCTGACCGCCGGAACACGAAAGCGCTGCTCGATCGCCTCGCGCGTCGGGACGGCATTGTCGGTGATGGCCGGACCGAAGATGGCGAGACAGCCTTCGTCGACGAGCTCGCCGTAGGCGTCGATCACCGCTTTGACCGTTCCCTTCGGCAGGCCCTCGACCTCACGAAAGACGATCTCCACCCGGCGGTCGATGAGCTTCTGCTCGAGGCCTTCGTTGAACACGAGCTCGAACGTCTGGGTCATGTCGGCCCGCATCTCGCGCGGGTAGTACTCGGGCAGCCGAAAATCGAAGAGGTAGCCGAGCTTGATCGGCTCCGCGGTGCTCTCGTAGGACATGTCATCTCCGTTCGGGCACGGACTCCGGTCCGGCTGGTTGGTCGGCCAGGTACACGTTGATCATCTCCACCAGTCCGCTCGTCACGGTCGAGTCGTCGGTGAGCGGTCCCGCCACGGCGGCGCAAGCGGCCTCGCGCGGGCTCAGCCCTTCGGCAACGAGCCGCCCCGCGGCGATGAGCACTCGCGTCGAGGCCACCTCGCGCAGCCCGGTCGTCTCCAGGCGGCGGATGGCCTGACCGAGCCGCACCAATTCCGTCGCCCGGTCGGCGCCGATGCCGGCCTCGTGTGCGACGATCTGCTGTTCGACATCTGCGGGCGGGAAGCCAAACTCGATGGCGACCATCCGCTGGCGCGTCGAGTCTTTGAGGTCTTTGAGAATGCTCTGATAGCCGGGGTTGTAGGACACGACCAGGCAGAACCCCGGTGCGGCGTCGATGGTCAGCCCGAGGCGCTCGATCGGGAGTTGGCGGCGGTGATCGGCCAGTGGATGCAGCACGACGGTCGTGTCCTGGCGGGCCTCGACGACTTCGTCGAGGTAACAGATGGCCCCCTCACGCACGGCGCGCGTCAGCGGACCATCAACCCACTCCGTGTCACCGCCGCGCAGCAGGAACCGCCCGACGAGATCCGCGGTGGTCAGGTCGTCGTGGCAGGCGACGGTGATGAGCGGCCGGCTGAGGTCGTGAGCCATCGCCTCGAGGAAGCGCGTCTTTCCACAGCCGGTGGGACCCTTGAGCAGGACCGACAATCCTTGCCGGAAGGCCGCCTTGAAGATTCGCTCCTCGTTGCCGACGGGTACGTAGTACGGACGCGACGCGCGAGTCGTCACTGCCGCCGGCCCGTCAGTCACGACGACACCGGGCGCCGAACCTCCGCGGAGCGGAGGGCCGAGCGGAACAGCGGACCGATCACCTGGGTCAACTGTTCGGTTCTGGGAATCGTGGCGTGAGCAGCGCTGCCAAATACACGCCGAAGGGTCTCGGCATCGGTGCTCGCACCAATGCTCAGACAGAGGCAGCCGGTACCCCGACGGCGGGCCTCGGCAAGCGCGCGCCGCGCGTCGGCTGCGCCATACGCGGGTTCATAGCCGTGGTCGTACGCCAACCCATCGGACAGCACGACGAGCAACCGCCGCGACGTCCCGCCGCGTTTCTCCAACACGCCCGCGCCATGTCGGATTGCTGCACCCAGCCTCGAGAAGGCGCTCGGCACGAGGTCGTGCAGACGCCGCATCACAACGGGGCCGAGATCTTCGTCGAACCCCTTCACCGGCACCAGGTGCACGGCGGACCGCCCCTGCGAGTTGTAGGCGTAGAGCGCCACGCGATCGCCGAGATCGTGCAGAGCAACAGTGAGCGCGGCGGCCGCCGCCCGCTGTTGCTCGTGCACCGTTTGGCCCGGCGCGCCGGGTTCGGCCACGGAGCCCGAGATGTCGAGCAGGAGGAGGACGGCGAGATCGCGCCTTCGGCGAAGGCCCTCGACGTAGATCGCCTCGTCAGGCGCCGCACCGGCCATGGCCTCGACGCGTGCCTCGACTACCGCATCGATATCGATTTCGTCTCCCTGCAGCCGCCGATGGCAACGGTCGAGGCCCGTGCCGAGACGGGCGAGCGGTCGACGCAAGCCGTACCCACCCGACACCAACAGCGGCGTGCTGTCCTTTGGCTGCGGCTGGACTTCCCGCACCGTACACCAGTCCTGGCGGTAGCTCCGGCGATGAACGTCCCACTCGGGGTACTTTGTTCCCCGGCGTTCGACGGCAGCCACATCCACGGAGCCCTGCGTCCCGGCCGAGAACACGGTGGTGCCGCCGCCCGTTGTTCCGGCGCGCGTCCGGTGCGTTGGCGCGTCGGCACCCGGAGAGCCGCCCCCGTTGAGCTGGCGCGCCACCCCCAGTAATCGTCCCAGCAAACGGCCCAACGCACCCCCGCCGCCGACGGGACTCGAGAAATCGGCGGCGGCGGTGCCGTCGTCGTCCCCGTCCTCTGCAAGCTCGGCCAGCACTCCGTTGCGATGCTCGCGTGGAACGTGCTCACGCTTCGTCGCTGAGCGGTCGGCGCGGTCGATCGCCTTCAACAGATCTCGTGCGCGGATGACCCCGAAGCTGTCAGGCGGCTCAGCGATGGCCGTCCGGCTCAGCGCGGCACTCAGGGACGCGGCAGGCGAATCGGAGCGGGTGGCGATATCACAATCGATCAGCGACCGCACCGACGGTGGCAACAGGTCCCCGATCGCGGCCAGCGCGCGGTGGCCTTCGACGGCGAGGTATCGCCTGGCCAGCGCCGGGCGCCGCGTCAACCTGCGCACGACTTCGGTATCCAGGCTTCCAGTTGCGAGGAGCGCCCCCTGCACGGTGACCGCCTCGACCTGCTCACGCGTACTGATGCTGGCGTCGACAAAGACCACCCTCCCGTCAGTCCACGCCGGCTCGCCGGGTCCGCCCGGCGCTACGCGCAGGGTGCGGCAGGAGATCGCTGAGGCGAGCAAGCTGAGCCGCCCCAGACTGTCGCTGTTCTCCTCGTCACTCCTCAAAGGAAGTCCTTGCTCGTCTAGGGGTGCCGGACCAAATATCTGTTCCGTAACCTCGGCGAGGGCTTGCAGTCAAGCGGATTCCACGCCGCGGGCGGTGACCCCACGCAACACGGTGTCACGGGCATGAACGAGCGCCGCACGCTTCCCCGCCGCTCGAACGATGCTCTCTGGCATCCAGAGGACATCGATCACGCACCTGGAAAGCATCTCGGTGGAGGGACTGTCGATACGGATCTCTCCCGACTGAATCCCTTCGGACAACAGCGCTTCCAGCTGTTGCAGTCGTGCACTGAATGACCGCGCTGGATTGGTATCCGGCGGCGACTGTCGCATCCACGCGAGCTGAATCCTGAACTCGTGGTGGAACCGATCCAACGCATTGATGTCGACCCAACTCAGCGCATCCAGTTTCTCAATCGGCGACGCATCCGACTGGAGAACCGCAACCCATCCCGCGCCAACTTTTTCTTCAAACGAACGCATGATCGACGCGAGCAGCGCTTCCTTCGAAGCGACCAACCGATAGACGGTGCCGATGCCGAGGCCCGCGGCGGAGGCGATGTCCCTGATGGTGGTGACTTCGTACCCTCTGCGACCGAACTCGTTTCGTGCCACCGTGCGGATGTGGGAAGCCTTGTCGTTGGGATCGGCCTCGCTCTCGTCGGTCCACGTCTCGATGACCTGGTCTGCGGCCGCGAAGGCACGGGAGCCGTCCAACTCTGCATCGCTGCGCGATCGGCTGGCGAGACCCCGCAAAAGGATTTGGCACATGACCGCGGCCACCTCGTCGGCCGCGGCATTGTGCCGAATCACATCCAGTCCGACATGCAGCATCGACTGGCAAATCCGATCCGCCAGCGTGGGAAGATCGACATCGGGTCGGAGGTATCCGTTCCATCTGCCGGCACGCAGTGTTTGGAGCATCGCCTGCTGAATCCCGATCGGCGGCCGTTGGGCCAGCTCGACCAGCTCGGGATTTGCGCTCGGCGCTTCATAAAAAGAAATCTGAAGAGCGGCGCGATGCTGGACCGCGCAGTGCGCGATCGCCGATCCGAGCTCGACGATCCGTTCAGCAGCGGGTTTCGGGTGCGGTTCGTCGAGTCTTTGCTGAGCGAGCTCCCCGATGCGATCCAGCGCAGCGTGATAGCGCCGGATCAGCTCGATCAGGATCGCTTCCTTGGATTCGAAGTGGTGATAGAGGCTTCCGGCGAGGATTCCAGCCGCGTCGGCAATCTCCTGCAGGGAGGTGCGCAATCCCGAGGAAGCGATCAGCGAAGCCGCAGCGTGAAGGATCTCGGTTCGCCGAGCCCCATCGACCTTGAGGGTCGCCTCGGATGCGCTGGCGTTCTTGGCAGCCGTTCGCCGCTTCGCTGTCACGGCTATACGGTGATGCCGAGCCGTTCGCAGAGGCCGAGGACCTCGTCGTAGATGGACATCGGAACGGTGAACGGCTCAGTCGCCGACACCTCGGTGAGATGCGCGGCGATATCGTCGGCGGTCGGATTGCTGCCGGGCTCCGCCAGCCAGCCTTCGGCGAGGCCGACGAAGACCCGCGCGAAGCGCCCCGCACCGGCCGAGTAGTTGTGATGGGTGAGCTCGCAGGCCCGACTGGCGAGGAAGACGCCGATCGGCACCACCAGTTCTGGCTGGATGGCGTTCAGAAAGCCCGACTCCTCGAGGTACGTCGGGTCGGGCACCGTCTCGGTCACCAGCCGCGTGTAGCCGAAGGGGAGCACGGCATTTGCCAAGATCCCGTGCTGCGCCCCTTCGATCGCGATGACGTTGGTCAACCCGAGGAGACCAGCCTTGGCAGCGGCGTAGTGGGCTTCGAGCGGTTGACCGAACAGTCCCGCCGAGGAAGCCATGAAAACGAATCGCCCGTAGCCCTGCGATTTCATCACACGAAAGGCGGCTTGGCTCAGATGAAATCCGCCGTCCAGGTGCACGCTGAGCATGCGCCGCCAGTCGGCCGGCGACAGTTCGTCGAAGGGCACGCTGTTGAAAATACCCGCGTTGCTCACGACCGCGTCGAGGCGACCGAACCGGTCGACCGCGGCACGAACGATCGCCTCCCCGCCCTCGGGACTGGCCACCGACTCGTGCGATGCCACCGCCACACCGCCGGCCCGCTCGATCTCTTCGACCACCAGGTCGGCAACGCCGGCGTCCGAGCCCTCGCCGTGCATCGTGCCTCCGAGGTCGTTCACCACCACCGACCCACCGCGCCGCGCAATGTCGATCGCAAAGAGGCGGCCGAGACCTCGGCCCGCTCCGGTGACGATGACCACTTGGCCG
>CAYVUV010000214.1:0-2565 GCA_964455095.1 uncultured Binatia bacterium (SeqCode) | reverse complement strand
AATGTGCCAGCGCGGCGGCGTCGCCCACGGCGCGCGCGAGCCGCGTCTTGACCTCTCCGGGGCGTGGCACGCGGGCGAACACGATCACACGTCGGTTCATGAAGGGCATCCGCAATCGGGGGAATCTGCGATCATTCTGGCACGCATGAACGCCGTCGAACTCGCCCGCGGTGCCCGCATCGTCGCCGGGCCTCTCGCCTTCGCCCTGGTCTGGCTGCTCGTGCCGTCGCAATATGCCGCGGCCGACGGCACGACGGGCGTGCTCCCAGACGCCGGGCGCGCCACGCTGGCGATGATGGCCTGGATGGCCGCCTGGTGGCTCGGCGAGGCAGTGCCGGTGGAAGCAACCGCGCTGCTCCCGGTCGCGCTCTTCCCGCTGCTCGGCATTGCCAGCGTCGCCGACGCCTCGGCCCCGTATGCGTCCGACGTGGTGTTCCTGTTCCTCGGCGGCTTCATGCTCGCCGCAGCGCTGCAGCGCTGGGCACTCGACCGCCGCATCGCGTTAGCGGTGCTGGCCCGCGTGGGCTCCCGGCCTGCCCAGCTGCTCGCGGGCCTGATGATCGCCACGGCATTCCTCAGCATGTGGGTGTCGAACACCGCCACCGCAGCGATCATGATGCCGATCGCGGCCTCGGTGGCCGCCTCGAGCGGCCAGCCGGGGCCGGCCCACGGCCGCTTCGCCGCCGCGCTCGCGCTCGCCGTCGCATACTCGGCGTCGATCGGGGGCATGGCCACGCTGATCGGATCTCCCCCGAACGGAATCGCCGCGCGCGTGATCGAACAGTCGACTGGCGAACCGGTCTCGTTCGCGCATTGGATGCTGATCGCCGCGCCTGCGGCGGCGCTGATGCTGCTGGCCTGCTGGTGGTGGCTGTCGCGACGGCTGCCCTCGGTCGCGACCGGAGCGCCGGCGCACGATGCGCTGGCCGAAGCGGCCGCCGGACTCGGCTCGATGAGCGCCGGGGAGCGCGGCACCCTGATCGTGTGCGCGGCCACCGCGGCGCTGTGGATCTTCCGGCCTGCGCTGGCCTCGCTCGACATCGGCGGAACGCGCCCCCTCGCGGCGCTCTCCGACGCGGGCATCGCGATCGCCGCCGCGCTCGCACTGTTCGTGCTTCCCGCAGGTGTCGGGGCTGCGCGCGCGCCGCCCGCACGCCTGCTCGATTGGCCGACCGCCGCGCGGCTCCCGTGGGGGGTACTGGTGCTGTTCGGCGGCGGGCTGTCGCTCGCAGCGGCCATCGAGGCCAACGGCGTCGCCGAATTCGTCGGCGCGCACAGTACCGCACTGGCGGGCTGGCCTGTGCTGGCCGTGCTCGTTGCGGTGGTGGTCGTCACGGTGTTCCTGTCGGAACTCATGTCGAACACGGCGCAGGCGGCCACGATGATTCCGCTGCTCGCCGCGTTGGCGGCCGGCCTCGGCAGCGACCCGGTCGTGCTGATCGTCGCCTGCGCCCTCGGCTCGAGTTGCGCGTTCATGATGCCGGTCGGCACGCCCCCGAACGCGATCGCGTTCGGCACCGGACTCGTCACGATGCAGCGGATGTGGCGAACCGGCCTGTGGCTCAACCTCGCCGCGATCGCCGTGATCACCGCCGTGGTCGTCATCTGGGTGCCTGTCGTCACCGGCCGCTGAGCCCGCCTCCTCACGCGGCAGCCGCCGTCGCAGTCACTTCGCGAACAACGAGGCGATGTCGCGGAAGGCCTTGAACTCGAGCGCGTTGCCCGACGGGTCGAGGAAGAACATCGTCGCCTGCTCGCCGACTTCGCCCTTGAACCGGACGTGCGGCTCGATCACGAAGCGCACGCCAGCCGCTTGCAGCCGCTCGGCAAGCCCCTGCCACTCGTCCATCGGCAGCACGACGCCGAAATGACGCACCGGCACCTGGTCGCCGTCGACCACGTTGGTCGGCGCCGCGCGCGCCTCGTGGGGAGCCAGGTGCGCGACGACCTGGTGGCCATAGAGGTCGAAGTCGACCCATTCGGCGGAGCTGCGCCCTTCCGGGCATCCGAGCAGGCCACCATAGAAGGCGCGGGCAGCCGCGAGGTCGTGGACGGGAAACGCCAGGTGAAACGGATGGACCGCCATTCGGTCGGGGCTCCGCGAAAACGACGGCAACGATCGGGTCCGTCAAGAAAGGCAGAAGGGTTAGACCCCTGAGAGGTCTAACCCTTCGATTTCATTGGTCGGGACGGCGGGATTCGAACTCGCGACCCCTTGCACCCCATCCAAGCGGAAAGGGGCTTCTGGCGCGGCTCCTCAGCGACCCCCGTTCGTGCAATCAATAACTTAGCGATTGCGTTGCATCGTGTTGCATCGCTAGAATTGGGGGGTACCCGAAAAATTTTCCGGGCGTATTTCCGGGCGTGAGCCAGATGCAAGGGGTCGGACATGGCAAAAGGCAAGGCTCTACTGACCGACGCATCGCTGCGTGGCGCCACGCTCGAAAAGGACGGCCGGTACCTGCGCGACGGCGGCGGGCTGCGCGTGCGGCTGCTGCCACCATCGGCGCAACACCCGAAGGGCGCGCGCCTGTTCGAGTACCACTTCAAGGTCAAGGCGGGCGA
>CAYVUV010000213.1:0-21510 GCA_964455095.1 uncultured Binatia bacterium (SeqCode) | reverse complement strand
CAAGCCTTATACAAACTCCGGTTTCTTCCCCGCCAGCGCGATCCGCGGACCGTTTTCATCCCTTCTGCGATTCAACCCAAGAACCGGAGTCAAGCTTATCGTCGATCTCTTGAACCACGCGTGCGACTGGTATGGAGAGCAACGATGTTCGTATGATCGGCATGAGCCGGTGTGGCGGCTCACTCTTGAACTTCCTGGCGATGTGACGGTTACACAATGGGCAGATTCACGCCTCTGGTGCCTATTTCGTGGCATATCCGTCTCTCCCTATATCCTCCAGACCGCCCTGATGGCGTTGGAGGCCTGGCTGCTCGACCTCTGCTCAGGTCTTGGAACCGACATTGAGGCGTGGCTACTAAGCTTGCTGCAACAGAGCAACAACGTTGCTGTCTCCGCGGTTGTCGCTAGCGTCTGCAACGCCCACCCCCAAAGGGGCGGACTTGCGGCGCTCGCACTCCTAAGCTCGCCAGCTTTCTTTGGACTAGATCGCGCTCGAATCGTGCAAGACCGTGGTCAGCCGATCTTCCGCAACTTCCTGCCAGCAGCCGATGCTGAGGAGAAGCTTTGCAACGATGAGCGAAAGCAATCGGACGCGCTGCCGCATCGTCCGCACGATCTGGAGGCCCTGGCGGTCAAACTACAGTTCGGCAAGCTTCGGGAAAAGGTCTGGCAGATTCTGGACCGGCATCAGGCAGCACTTCCTCCGCTTGATGAGCAGACTGAGGATCAACGTCTGTGGCGGTTGGCACTCCACCGCATGGACGTCCGAGGCTTCAAGGCTGTGGAGGCACCTGCGGCGGCAAACGGCGACGCCCCCGAGGCTAGATCTGCCGGGGAACGTACCATTGTTCTTCAACCTGGCGTCATTGAGGACGACCTGCAACAAATGATCGACCGCCACACGCAGGGCAAAATGCGCTATGTGGCCGACCTTGCGTTGGTGAACTGGGGCACGTCCGCGTGGGAGAGAAGCGAGGGGGCCTCCGGTGGCGTCTGGCGCGAGAGGCTAGCCGAGGCGAAGGGACGCGGGCTCGACCCGCGCGAAGCTGAGGAGTTCAATCGCGGCGGTCCCGGGTTGGTAGCTGCGCTGTGCGTGCGCGATCATTGGGGAGAGATGGACCCAGACGATCGCGAGTGGTGCGTTGTAACGGTGATCGAGGAAGTTCAGCGTGACTGCGATACCAAGGGTCTGACAACCCAACAGGCCCGCATGTACTCTCAACCAGATCGGCCTGCGGCGTACGTGCTGTCTCGCGTCTTACGCGAAGGAACCTGGGAGACCCGAGATCGCCGTGTCGTTGCTGTGGTCGCAAAGGCACTTACTCATGCCGTATTGGAAGTAAGAGCCTTCGCAGCAGAAGGAGTCGCCAACTACCTCGATGGGGCGTGGTTCGCGTTCGGCCTCCAGTGCGCTGCCGCCATCGCGAAGGAAGCTTGGATGCTTCAAGATGCGCGATCGTCTGAGCACGGGAAACACGCTGACGAACCGCGATTCGCCAACAATATGCAGGAGGTAGTCGAGGAGGTTAGGGAAGCTGTTGAGGCTGGAACTCTCGACGCTGAATTCGAGTTGGGGCGCCTCAATCTTGCTGAGTGGTCAAGTCGCGCGGCGATTCGAACGATCCTTCAGATTTTGGCCCGCCGCACAGACATCGGTTTCGCGCTCGCCTTTCACGGCCGGATCGCGGGTATGATTGTAGATGGATGGAATGCAGAGCGCACGGATCGATACAGTCGAGTCGGGCACCGAGACTTTCAGTTCGAAGCTGGTTGTCTGGAGAGGATCGCCGGTTATGCGTTGAGGTTGCAACCGACAGACACTCTGGCGCTGTGTCAAGTGTTCCTGACCGCTGCGGCTGACCATCCTCGTGACGTATCGCAGTTCGTCAGGGCACTTGTTGTAGAAGAGGATCGTTCAGATGGACTGGCGCCGTTCTGGGACGTTTGGCAGGCATTCGCAGCGCAACTACGGAGCGCCCCATGGATCAAGACAGTCGATTCGGGATATCCACCCCACAAGGAACTTGTGAACGCAATCTTTCTGGCGCACTCTGCGAATGACGACGTGCATCATTGGCGCCATTTGGAGGGTCAATCAGCCCGCGTTGATGCTCTCGTTCAATCCCTCCCGGCTTCCGCGGTGGTTCTTCATGCTTACTGTCGTTTCCTTTATCAAATCGGCGAGCGTAGCTTGCCGAACGGTTTCGCGATCATCGCGGAACGCTTGAGAGTTGGTGATTCCCAGATGATGCTGGCCGCCGAAAACACGGTCTTGCTCCTCGAGCTCTTGCTAAAATATTCCATCTACAGTGAACCACTTCGGCTCAAGTCAGACCCCGACATTCGGAACGCCGTGCTGCAAATCCTTGACGAACTTGTCGAATGCGGTTCATCAGCTGCATACCGCATGCGGGATGATTTCGTGACTCCACTTGGACGTGCCGAATAACTCAGCTGGCAGCTCCTTGCGACGGCCCTGATCGCCATGGTGAAACATCGGTGATCAGCAAGCGGTTCGAAGGGGAGGGGAAGATGGCGAGACGCGACGGAGCTCAGTTTGTACGGATACCGCTCGCCGTGATCCTCGCCGGATCGCTCCTGCTCGCCGGCTGCGGGTCGGACGATGACGGCGGCGCCAAGCCAACCCCGACCGCCACGCAAGCGCCCCATACGCCCACGGCGACGGCGACCGCCACGAACACGTCAACGCCGGTACCGACTGCGACTCCGACCGCGACCTCCACTGCGACACCCACCACCACACCGACGGCGACAGCCACGGCCACCGCGACGCCGACCCATACGATCCAACAAGGCACGTTGATCAGCCTGGCGGACGGGATGGTCGAGGGCGAGCTCGACGGTGGGTCGCGAAGGTTTCTCGGCATCCCCTTCGCCAAGCCACCGGTTGGCAACTTGCGCTGGCGGCCGCCGCAGCCGCCGGACCCCTGGGAGGGCGTGCTGCAAGCGAAGCAGATGAGTCTGCCCTGTGCGCAGGTGGCGGCGCTGACGACCCCCGCCAGCGATAACGAGGACTGTCTCTATCTCAACGTGTGGGCACCCCCGGCGCCGAGCCGACCGCTGCCGGTCATGCTGTGGATTCACGGCGGCGGCAACATCAGCGGCTCGACCGCGGACCAGATCCCACTCGGCGTCGGTGGGCTCTTCTACAACGGCCGCAATCTCGCCGAGACCCGCGATGTCGTGATCGTGACGACGAACTACCGGCTGAACATCTTCGGCTTTCTCAGCCACCCGGCGCTCAACGCGGAAGACCCCGAGTATCCGTATTCGGGCAATCAGGCACTCCTCGATCAGGTCGCCGCGCTCGCATGGGTGCGCGACAACATCGCGGCCTTCGGCGGCGATCCAGGGAACGTGACGATCTTCGGCGAGAGCGCCGGCTCGTTCGACGTCTGCTATCACGTCGCCTCTCCGCTGAGCCGCGGCCTCTTCCACCGCGCCATCAGCGAGAGCGGTGGCTGCACGACTCGTTCGACTACCAGTGCGGAAGCCGTACAGCGTACCGAAACGTTGATCGAGAGCGTCGGCTGCGGTGCCGCGGAGGATCCCCTTGCCTGTTTGCGGGCGCTGCCGGTTTCAACCCTGCTCGCGAATGCCGCCGGCTTCGATCCGATCGTCGACGGCGGCTTCCTCCCCGATCAGCCGCGCACGCTGTACGACAACGGAGACTACGCCAAGGTGCCGTACATCCTCGGTTCCAACTCGGACGAGGGAACGCTCTTCCTGCTTGCGACGCCGCCGGTCACGACCGAGGAAGCGTATCTGGCGTCCCTGCAGGCGCGCTTCGGCGAGCGCGCGGACGCGATCGCGGCGCTGTACCCCGTCGCGGATTTCGCCAACCCCAACGACGCCCTGGCGCGGGTGGTCGGCGACTCCGGGCTGGTCTGCTCCACCTACGACACGGCGCGCCGCGCCGCGGCCGGCGGCGCCGATACCTACCTTTACAACTTCGATTGGCCTGTTCTCACCGACATTCTGCCCTTTTTGCGCGCGACGCACGGCGCCGAGATCGCTTTCGTCTTCGGATCGATCGAAGCGCCAACGCCGGACGACGCGGCCGTCGCGCTGCCGATGCAGGGCTACTGGACCCGCTTCGCGCGCACCGGCAACCCGAACGGCGACGGAGCGCTGGAGTGGCCGCTGTACAGCGATGCGACCGATCAGCGCATCAACTTGCGCGTCGAGAACAGCATCCTCTCGGGCTTTCGCCGCCAGCAGTGCGAGCTCTGGTGGAGCTTCTACGACGAGGACTTCGAGTAGCGGGCGAAGGACGCCCTCATTGGGGATGCCCCCAGGTCG
Organism: uncultured Binatia bacterium (SeqCode); assembly: GCA_964455095.1. Classification (GTDB taxonomy): domain Bacteria; phylum Desulfobacterota; class Binatia; order HRBIN30; family CADEER01; genus CAYVUV01. The sequence continues at coordinate 17,187 of CAYVUV010000213.1, read as the reverse complement.
TAGGATGCCGGAACGCGTCGGCCTGCGAATAGGTCGGCAGCGTGAGACGCCGCGCGCGCGCACGCCGCACCAGGGTGGCGAAACGGCAGCCGGCGACGAACGTATCGCCTGTGAGTTTTCCAAGCTCGCAGCTTAGAAAACTCATTCCTGGTCTCGAGCCATGCGCGGCTTACTGGAAGTAATTTCTGGCGGTCTGGTGCAGGTTTCGACTACAAGGACCCGAGGGGGGCGCGTTCGGCCCGCCAACGCATCACTGCCCATGACCCAGAGCTCGTCACTTACCAGCGTTGTCGACAAGGGGCCCGCCGGGCCGCACATCGGCGCGTTCTTCGATCTCGACCGGACGCTGCTGGCCGGCTTCTCGGCCGCCGCGTTTGCGCGCGAGTTGGTGCGGTTGGGCAAGGTCGATGCGGCGGGCGCAGCGCAGAGCATCGCGGCGGCGGCGCGGTTTCAGCTCGGCGGCGTGGGGTTCTCCGGCTTTGTCGGCGAGACGGTCGGGTTTCTCAAAGGGATGTCGGAGAGCGAGCTGGTGGCGATGGGCGAGCGGCTCTTCACCGATCATCTCGCCGCGGCCGTGTATCCCGAGTCGCGCGCGCTGGTGCGCGCGCACCAGCGCAAGCGGCACACGGTGGCCGTGGTGTCGTCGGCGTTGCGCTATCAGATCGAGCCGCTGGCGCGCGACCTCGGCATCGAGCACGTCATGTGCACCCGGCTGGAGATCGAGGACGGCCTGCTCACCGGTCGCGTGGTGCATCCGACCTGCTACGGTACCGGCAAGGCGACGGCCGGCCGCGACTTTGCCGCCGCGCGCGGCATCGATCTCGCCCAGAGCTACTTCTACACCGACAGCGACGAGGATCTTCCCCTGCTCGACATCGTCGGCCGGCCGCGCGCGATCAATCCCAACCGCGGCCTGCGCGCCCTGGCCGTGCGGCGCGGCTGGCCGGTGCACGATTTCACCAGCCGCGGTACGCCGAGCCAGGGCGATGTCCTGCGCACGGCGCTCGCCATCGGCAGCGTCGTGCCGTCGTTTCTGGCCGGCATGCCGGCGGCGCTGCTGGCGCGCAGCTGGCGGCTGGCCATCAACCTCGGCATGAGCACGTGGGGCGAGATCGGGACGGCGCTGGCCGGCGTCGACGTGCACGTGCGCGGCGAGGAGCATCTGTGGTCGCAGCGGCCCGCCGTGTTCATCTTCAATCACCAGAGCGCGGTGGACATGCTGCTGCTCTGCAAGCTGTTGCGCCGCGACTTCGTCGGCATCGCCAAGCAGGAGCTGCGGCGCAACCCGCTGTTCGGCCCGCTGTTTGCCGCCAGCGGCACGGTGTTCATCGACCGCTTCAACCACGACAAAGCGGTCGAGGCGATGGAGCCCGCCGTCGCCGCGCTGCGCAACGGACTGTCCGTCGTCATCGCCCCCGAGGGGACGCGCAGCCCGACGCCGCGCCTCGGTCACTTCAAGAAGGGCGCCTTCCACCTGGCCATGGCGGCCAAGGTGCCGCTGGTGCCGATCGTCTTCCGCAATGCGCTCGACGTCCTGCCCAAACACGGCATCGTGCTGCGGCCCGCCACCGTCGAAGTCGTCGTGCACCCGCCGATCACCACCCGCGGCTGGCGCAAACGCGATCTCGACAAGCACATCGCGTCGGTCCACCAGCTGTTCGAGGACACGCTAGCGACGTGAGACCTGATCGCATCTGCTCCGCATCCTGTGCCTGTGAGCGGGCGACGCTCCCGCGAAGCCTTCTGCCACATTGAGGCACGGCTCGGCAGGACCCTCGCCCTCCCGTTCGGAGAAATTCCGGGCGTGCTACAGAATCAAAGCGATTTGCGCCCCGATGACCAGCGCGTCGTGGTGGGTGTGGCCGGCGCCGGGGTTGACGACGTACTGCACGTCGGGCTGCAGGGTCAGCCACGGCGTCAGCTGCGCGACGTAGCCCAGTTCCAGCACCAGCTCGTAGTCCTGCACCGGTTGATCGGTTGCACCGGTGCTGCGCAGATCGCGTTGCGAGCGCCGCAGCTCGGAGCTGAAGTCGCCATATACGACGCCGAACACCGCGCTGTCGGCGTCGCGACCTGGGATGAGCCCGGCGTAGACCAGCCCGCCGTTGGCGAATTACGGCATCTGCGAGAGCGAGTCGTCGGGGGCGAACAACAGCGAGACGAACGGTGTCAGTCCCTGCGCGGGGCCCGGTCCGTCTTCGCGATAGACCATCTGGTCCACCAGGGCGTACCCGCCGCCGTTGCCGTGCTCCTCGGCCGGTGGCAGACCGGTGAGGGCGAACGAGTCGCCGTTGCGATCGCGCCGCAGGTCGTCGAACGGGCCGGTGTGGTAGTAGCCGCCGAGCTTGAGGTTGCCCGGTAGCTCCTTGCCCGCGATGGGCTGCGCATGCTGCAGGCCGATCTCGCCGATGAGCAGAACCCCGACGCCGTCGTGCCAGTTCCAATCGAGACCGTGCGCGCTGTTGCGGCCGAGGTTGGGGTCGCCGTTGTAGACGCCGAACATCACCGATAGCCACTCCACCGGCAGCGCCTGCGCCCGCGCTCCCCACGTGGCGACGGGATAGGCGGTGAGCGGGATGTTGAAGGTGATGCCAGACGGGTTGCCGTCGATACCGCTGTTGACGAAGAGGCCGTAGAGCGGCGACGACAGGAAGTCGTCGCCGGCGGCGAGGCGGCCGATGGCGAGGTCGAGCTTGCCGTCGAGCAGCGACTGCTCGTAGGCCACGTTCACCATCCGCACGGTCGCGCCACAGCAGGCTTGGGCGACGGTGAACACGTTGTCGACGACATCCGCCGAGAGATCGCGACCCGAGCGCGACGACGCCGAGATATGGATGCGGGCACCGGGCAGGTTGACGAGCTTGGCCAGATCGAACGTGACATCGAGGCCGAGATTGTGGAAGTAGCGCAGCCCCTGGCGGCGTCCGCCGGTCGGATTGCCGAGGGAATCGGAGACGTACGTCAATGTCGGCGTGATCCCGAGTTGGCTGAGACGCGCGCGCGCACCGCCCCAGTTGCCGGTGGCAAATTGCGAATCGAACCACTCGTGCTCGTATTCGCCGGGGTGCGCAAGTTGGTCCCAGAACTGGCGCTGGGAGCTGCGGTGGTGCGGCGGCACGGGCTCCGCTGCGCTGATGGTTGTCGCGGTCACGGCCGCGAGCGCGATGAGCGCTACACCCCAGCCCGCCGCTCTGACATGTGCGCCTGCGCCTGGCGCGTGCGACCGATCCGTGCGCTCGGCCTGCTGACCCGCGCTCCGGAGCGGCATGCGCCTCTCGTAGTGCAACGCGGCGAGCGACTCAAGCCCGCACGGCCTGGACTGAGCCGCGGCGCGCGTGTCAGGGTGGAGGAGCACGCGATCCGAGGACGACATGAAGCTCAACCGCATCGAGAGGGCGCTGATGAACAACCCGGTGCGCGCGGCGATCCAGCGCTGGTACGAGGCCGCATTGCTCGAACGACTCGGCGGGCGCACCGAGCAGCTGCGCGTGTTGGAAGTGGGTTGCGGGCGCGGGATCGGCACGGAGATCATCTTCGAGCGCTTCGCGGCAGCCACCGTCTGCGCCTTCGATCTCGACCCCGATATGGTGGCGCAGGCGCGGGCTCGACTCGGCCGCTATCTGCCGGGGCGCTTGCAGCTGGAGGTCGGCGACGCCACGGCGATCGCCGCGCCCGACGCGTCGTTCGACGCGGTGTTCGACTTCGGCATCGTCCACCACATTCCCGACTGGCGCGCCGCCGTCGCCGAGGTGCGGCGCGTGTTGCGCCCCGGCGGCCGCTTCTTCTTCGAGGAGGTGACGCGCCACGCGCTCGAGCGCTGGAGCTACTCGACCTTCCTCGAGCATCCGCGTGCCGACCGCTTCAGCGGCGCGGAGTTCGTCGCCGAGCTCGAGCGCCAGGGTCTCGCCGTCGGCGGGCGGTTCGTGCACCGCTTCTTCGGCGACTTCGTCATCGGCGTGGCCCGAGCGAGCTAAGCGCCTCAATCGCCAGGTGACGGCCGAAGCCACCGGGGGAGCGCCGATGGCGTGGGGCAATCTCGCCATCGCGCTCTCCCGGCGGGTTTCTATCTGATGCAGATGCAGCCGGCGCTGGGATTACTCGGATTCGGCCGGCAGCGTCCGCTTCCCCCGTTGACCTCGCAGCGCGCGCCACAAGGGCAGGTGGATGGAGGTGGTGGAATCTCACAGCGGCACTGGTTGCTGCCCGGAACCGGGCGGCACTTGCCGACGTCACCCGCTGCGTCCGTGCACGACGCTCCGCACGGGCATTCCGGTGGCGGTGGCGGAATTTCGCACCGACACTGGTTGCTGCCCGCAACCGGGCGGCACCGGCCGATGTCGCCCGCCGCATTCGTGCACGATGCTTCGCACGGACAGTCCGGCGGCGGTGGCACACACGTGCACGTATTCGGGTCGGTCGCGGTCGGCCGACACTGTCCGACGACGCCACCGGTCGTGCACGTCACCCCGCAGGGGCAATCCCCAGGCGGCGGCACGCACGTGCAGGTATTCGGGTCAGCCGCTGTCGGCCGACACTGTCCGGCGAGACCCGCATCGGTCGTGCACGTCACCCCGCAGGGGCAATCCCCGGGCGGTGGCACGCACGTACAGGCGGTCGGGTCTGCTCCTGTCGGCCGACACTGCCCGACGACCCCATCGTCGGTTGTGCACGTCACCCCGCAGGGGCAATCCCCGGGCGGCGGCACGCATGTGCACGTGTCGGGGTCAGCCGCGGTCGGCCGACACTGTCCGACGACCCCATCGTCGGTCGTGCACGTCACCCCGCAGGGACAATCGCCGGTCGGTGGCACGCACCTGCAGGCGGTCGGGTCTGTTCCTGTCGGCCGACACTGTCCGACCGTACCGGCGGTCGTGAGGCAATTGGTTCCGCACTCACACTGCGGGCTTGGGCACCTACAGTCGATCGCACACGGAGTGCCGTCGGGACAGAGAAGCGTCGCGCCGCTTCCCGGGTCGCACTGTTCTCCGGGGTCGAGATCCCCATCGCCGCAGATGAATTTGTCCACCGGCGCGCACAGCAAGCGCTCGCGATCGAATGCGATGACGCGGGTGCCGAACTGATCCTGGACAGCGGTCTCCGGGATCTGCTCGCTCTCCGCGCACATGACCGTGTAACAAAGGAAGTGACCGGCAGCCTCTCCCGCCGGCCCGCCGCCGGGAGGTTGCGGTGGCGGCACAATGCGCTTGTTGGTTTCGGCACACAGCAAGCGCGCTGGAACGCGGATACGACAACCCTTCTCCAAACCGAACTGATTCAGCAACTCCGCACGGTAGAAGCGCGGCTCCAGCGAGTCCTTGATCTGATAACACTTGAGATGATCGAGCGGCGGATCGAGTGTGGGCTGGCCGCGGGCGGCTTGGTCTGCGCTCAACGATGCGATGACCAGCATCGCCATACTGGCGATGGACCGAATTGCGTATTTCATGCCCTGACCCTCCTTCCGGCGGCGGCCACGCGGCGCTCGCCGCGTCGGCAGCCGACCGGCGCAAGAATCCGAAGTACTTCGGAGAATTCCGCGCGCACCGAGTGCGGCGCAGCGGCGGCGGTCGGGGCCGGCGACCCCAGTAGGGCCACGGCGGCACGCTGCGCGTATCGCCGTCGGTCGCGAGCGAGCGCCAGAAAGAGAGGGGTGGCCGTTGCTCTGCTGCGCGTGAGGAGCCGGACTCAACGAGCCCGTCGATTGGAACGGGTATCGACAGCGCGGAGCGTCTGGTCGACCCCTTCGTGGCTGCGACTCCTTTCGGCCCGCATCACCACCCCTCTGGACGATTGCTTCCTTAACGCCATGGACGACTTGCGTCAACGGTCGGCGACGGAGCGGTGCGCGACTTCCCAGACCTCCATCCTGCTCTGGGATCCGGGCCTGACGTAAGACCAGATACGCGCGGCCGGAGCCAAATCGCTGGGTGCCGGGATGCCGGCCGAATGCTCTCCTTCAGGATTTGAAACGAGCAGGGTGCGGCGCGCGTTGGCCAAGTCTGCTACCCGCGCCGCCGCATTCGGGTCCAGGTGATCGATGGTAAGGACCTGCATCGCTTCGGTGGGAGTCAGATAGACATCGAGGCCCTGGTGCGCTGGCCCGACGGAATTGAAGCGGACGACGTTGATCGGGCCCTGCTGCGTTTGCTCGCGCAGGAATGCAACCAACTCCGGCAGCCCGTAACCGGCCGCGGGGCCGCGAATCAACCGATAGTCTTCTGCCCACGGTAGGTCGGCGTCCTTTGGGTCCGTCATCAAGGCGAGATCGCGTCGCGCCACGGCGCCGACAAACAGCAGGATGACGATTGCGAAAAGGCACATGCGCGTCGGCAACCTCAAACGCGGATCAATCCTCCCTGCGACCCGTGAAAGCGCCGACACGCACGCGGTCGTCATTCTCGAGAGCAGCAAGGCAATGGGGACGACTGCGAAGAGAAGGTAGTTCGGGTACCAGACGGTCGAGAGGAGGATGTATGGAATGCTGGAGACGAGCAGCACAGCGACAAGAAAGACTTCGCGCTTCGATTTGCGGAACGTCGCTGCCAATCCGCCGATGATGGCGACCACCGCAGCACCAGCCACGCCTGGCGTCAGCAGATTGGTGAACCACTGACGCGATGTTTCGAGGTTCAAGAGGAAGTGCTTCAGGCCGGCGGCACCTTCAAAGTCGGATTGCGACGTCACCAACCCCGTGCCGTAGCCTCCGAAGAGGAGGAGGATCAAAAAGCCGGTGCCGCTGATCAGCGTCGGCAACGATCTTCGCAGATAGAGCGTCCTGTCGCCGGCCCCGACCAGGAGCACGTTTGCTAACAGTGGGATGACGAGGACGAGCCCGCCGGTTGGTTTCGAGAGGATGGCGGCGTAGGTGCAGAGGCCCATGGCCAGAGGATAGATGAGGCCGCGGCGCTCGATCATGGCGATCGAAAGGAAGAGGGCCCACGCACCGAAGGCGGTGAGGTAGATGTCGGCGAGCGCCAGCCGATCGTAGAGCAGCGCAAAGGGCAGCAGCGCCCAGGTCAGGCCGGCCAGCAGGCCCTCCGTCAACGAGAAGAGCTCGCGATTGATGAACACGCATGCCACCAGTGTGGCCAATCCCATGGACACCGACGCCAGTCGGGCGCCGAAGAGCGGACCGAATGGCAGGAGCAGGTGGGTGCTCATGATCTGGATCGGCAGCCATTTGCCCACCGAATACTCCGCCGCGAAGTGGCGGCCGAAGGGTCCCTGCGCCCAGGCGATGTGGATCGATTCATCGATAAACACCGGCAGCAGCGTCAAAGAGATCAGCCTGGTGGCCAGATAACCGGCCACGAGGCCAACGGTCAGCAGAACGCGGGGATCGCGCCTGCCGATGGACGCCTTGTCTCGCGTGGCAAGATGCTCCTGCCGCACGGGGCGCTGCGCCGCCAGGAAGCGGCGATTCATCAGGTACTGAACGACCAACCCGAGGAGCGCCATGCCGCAGGTGACAGCGATCAGGCCAAAGGGCGGCGGAGGGACATTCGGCAGGTGCAACGGCTTCCACTGGAAGTCCGCCTCGCGCGAACGAATCAACGCCGCCACTGCATCCAACAGACCCTGTGGAGCTGAGCCGCTGTGCACGGACACGCCGAAGTGCGCGGTGCGGAGAGCGGCCCGCGGGGCTGCATCAGGGTGGCGCAACTCGAGGACGAGGTTGCCGTCGCGGCAGGCATACTCTGCCGTCACGATCGCGCCATCGGCGCCGCCCCCGGCGAAGTGACAATCGCCGGGAAGCGTCGCGCCGATTCCGAGCATCGTTCCGAGCAGCTCCTCCTGCCCCGGCGCTGCGATTTGTTCGGTGTCGGCCGAGGTTTCGGCCCCCGGCGCTGGTGCTGAGAAGAGGGTGACGCAGAACAGCAGGAAAGGCAGGGACCGGTGGCGCGCACCGAAGAGACGCTGGACCAAACTCATGACGAGGCGCGACGGTACCACCGAAGAACCGTTTCGGACCAGCGTGTGGCGATTGCCGCTGGCGATGGCTGTGAGCTAGAAGGGCAACCGATGGGGGTGCGAAGAAACAAGTTGGGTCAGCTGATGCTCGCCGCGCTGTTCGCGCTGTTGGCGGCTGGATCGGCGCGCGCCGAGGTGGCGCCCGAGACGCCGGGGCAGATCGAGCCGCTGCCGCAGCCGTTCAGCCCGCACTGGGTGTGGGTGTCGGATCTGATCCTCGAGCGCGCGGCGTTGATGGACGTCGACGAGGGGCGCTTTCTCGGCATGATCAACGGCGGCTACGGGACGGTCATGCCGCTGTTCCCGTCGCGGCGGCCGGAGATCTACGTGCCGGCGACGTATTACTCGCGGCGCACGCGCGGCGAGCGGACCGACGTGCTCGAGGTCTACGACGCGCCGACGTTGAAGTTCGTCACCGAGATCGCGCTGCCGGCGCGGCGCGCGACCAATGCCGTGGCGCTGGCGCACGCGACGCTGTCGGACGACGATCGCTTCGCCGCGGTGTTCAATTGGACGACCGGCACCTCGCTCAGTATCGTCGACGTCGAGCGACGCGCTTTCACGCAGGAGATCGCGCTGCCCGGCTGCAGCCTGGTCTATGCCGCCGGCCCGCGCCGGTTCTTCTCGCTGTGCGCCGACGGTTCGTTGTTTGCCATCACGTTGAACGACGACGGACACGAGATCGCGCGCGTGCGTAGCAAGCCGTTCTTCGATCCGCGCGCCGACCCGCTCACTGAAAAAGCCGTGCGTGCCGGCAACCAGTGGCTGTTCGTTTCCTTCGAGGGCGTCATCCATCCGATCGATGTCTCCGGCGGCGAGATTCGCGCCGGCGAGCCGTGGTCGTTGTTCTCCGACGCCGACCGGAAGGAAACCTGGCGCGTCGGCGGTATGCAGCATCTGGCCGTGCATCAGGCGAGCGAGCGCCTGTACGCGCTGGTACACCGCGGCGGCCCCGACACGCACAAGCAGGAAGGCGAGGAGGTCTGGATCTACGACGTGCCATCCAAGCGGCGCGTCGAGCGCGTCAAGCTGGTGAACTCGGGGCTGACGATCTACGGCTTTCCCCTCGAGCTCGGGCCGGACTGGGCCGCGCCGCTGCGCCGCGCCGCCGATTGGCTGTTGAGCCTCGCGCCCGCCGCGGTGGGGTTCATCCAGGTGACGCAGGACGACGCGCCGCTGCTCATTACCGCGTCGCAGTTCAGCGGCTCGCTCGGCGTCTACGACGCGCGCACCGGGCACTTCCTGCGCCGCGTCCAGCCGACCGGCTGGACCAGCGACGTCTTGCTGGCGCCATGGGGCGGGCCGGGCGGGTCATGATCGGCGCGGCGATCGATCCGGCGCTGCAGCTGATCGCGCGCGGCGCGCTGGCGCTGCTGTTCGTGTCGACGGCGGCGCACAAGCTGCGCGACGGCGCCGCCTTTCGCACCGCGCTGAGCGGCTACGAGCTGGTGCCGGCGCGCTGGCTGGGCGCCGCGGCCACACTCCTGCTCGGCGCCGAGATCGGCGTCGCCGCGGGGCTCTGGTTGCCGGCGTGTGCGCCTGGCGCGGCGCTGGCCGGGGCCGGGCTGTTGGCGCTGTACGCCGCGGCGATCGCCGTCAACCTGCGGCGCGGCCGGCGCGACATCGACTGCGGCTGCGCCGGTCCGGCGCGGCGCCAGCCGATCAGCGGCGCGCTCGTCGTGCGCAACCTGGTGCTGGCCGTCGCGGCGCTGAGCGGTGCGCTGCCGGTGTCGCCGCGCGCGCTGACGTGGCTCGACGGCGCGACCGTGGCCGCGGGCGTGGGAGCTCTGGCGCTGCTCTACGGTGCGATTGACGGGTTGCTGGCCAACGCCCCGCGCAGCGCCGCGCTGATCAATCGTGGGCACGGGGCGGCGCATGCTTGAGGCGTTGCTGATCTCGAACGTCGTGCTCTGGATCGCGGTGCTGATCCTGGCCGCGGTGGTCGCGGCGCTGGTGCGCCAGATCGGCGTGCTGCACGAGCGCGTGGCGCCGGCCGGCGCCCTGATGGGCGGCGAGGGCCCGCGCGTCGGCGAGGCGGCGCCGCGTTTCGAGCTGGCCGACTGGTCGGGACGGCTGCAGCGCATCGGCGGCAGCGATCCAGAGCAGCAGAGCACGCTGCTGCTGTTCGTCTCGCCGACCTGCCCGGTGTGCAAGACGATGCTGTCGATCGTCGGTTCGGTGATGGGCGGCGAGGGCGGCCGTCTGCGGCTGGTGCTGGCCAGCGACGGCGCGCGCGACGAGCACGAGTCGTTCGTGCGCGCGCACGGGCTGGACGAACGCGCCTACGTCTTGTCGACCGAGCTCGGCCTGGCCTATCAGGTCGGCAAGCTGCCCTACGCGGTGCTGATCGACGGCGCCGGTGTGTTGCGCGCCAAGGGATTGGTCAATACGCGCGAGCATGTCGAGAGCCTGTTCGAAGCGATGGAGCAGGGGGTCGCTTCGGTGCAGGAGTATCTGCGCCGCGAGGCGGGCGATCGGCAGGTAGCGTGATGGCGCGAGAGGAAGGCAAAGCGATGAACGCGATTGACCGCTGGGTGACGCGGGCGGCGCGCGGTGTGGCGCGGCACAGCTCGCGGCGCGGGTTTCTGGCCCGTGTGGCGACGTTGGTGGTGGGCGGAGCGGCGCTGCCGCTGCTGCCGGTGGCGCGCGCCAACGCCGCGCCGCGGGCGCCGATTCCGGGCGAGCCGGACGCGGCAACCGCCGCCGGCAACCCGGGCAACTGCGACTATTGGCGCCACTGCGCCATCGACGGCTTTCTGTGCAGCTGTTGCGGCGGCACGCAGCGCTCGTGCCCGCCCGGTACCGAGATGTCGCCGGTGACCTGGATCGGGACCTGTCGCAATCCGGCCGACGGCAAGGACTACATCATCTCGTACAACGACTGCTGCGGAAAGCACGTCTGCGGCCTGTGCTTCTGCCACCGCAACCAGGGCGACAAGCCGATCTACATCCCGCCGCGCAGCAACGACATCAACTGGTGCTTCGGCACCACCAGCGTCATCTACAACTGCTCGACGGCGATCGTGCTCGGTCTGGCCACCGAGGAATGACCCGTTGCGGCGTGGCTGCTCTGGCTGTCGCGGCGCTGTTCGCGCTGCCTGCGCGAGCCGACCCGAGCAGTGATTACATGCTGAACTGTCGCGGCTGCCACGGCCCCGACGGCGCTGGAGTTGCCGGGGCGGCGCCGTCGTTGCGCGGCGAGGTGGCGAAGTTCCTTACTGTTCCGGGCGGGCGCGCCTATCTGGTGCGTGTGCCCGGCACGGCGCAGTCGGAGCTCAGCGACGCGCGCACGGCGGCGTTGCTCAACTGGTTGCTGCACGAGTTCAGCCGCGATCAGGTGCCGGCCGACTTCGTCCCCTACACTGCGGAGGAAGTGGCGCCATTGCGGCGCGCGCCGCTCACCGACGTCGTGACGGCGCGCCGCGATCTGGTCCGCGCCATTCAGGAGCGCGCCGACGCCTCCGGCTCGCGCTGAGATCGAAGTTCCTCTCCCTCCGGGAGAGGTAAGGTGAGGGGATGAAATAACGGCTTCGACCACTGATTCGTTGAGGAGTCTATTCGATCCCCTCACCTAACCTCTCCCGAAGGGAGAGGAACCGGAGGGACTCCACCAATTGCTGGGCAAAGCCCAGCTATCCCGGGAACCTCTCGAACCCCGGCAGCTCGTGCGCATGCTCCATCCAGCCGATCCGTTCGGCCGTTTGAATCTGCGCGCCCGGCGGCAGGGCATTGGGATCATCGAGCGTGGCTGATTGGATGTCGACGACGCCGGGCAGGAACTCGGCGTTGCGGTAGAAGAGGCCGGTGCCGCAGTCGCCGCAGAAGCTGCGCATGGCGGTACCTGACGAGTTCCTCGTCTTGGGGCTGCCTTGCGTGACGGTCAGCTCGTTCTCTGCAAACGCCGCCCAGGCCACCATCGGCGCGCCGGCGCTGCGCCGGCAATCGCTGCAATGGCACAGCGCGACGTGCTTGGGTTCGCCCGTCACCTGGTAGCGAATGGCGCCGCAATGGCATTGGCCGGCGTGGGTCATGGCAGGTCTCCTTTGAGGCGACGCTAACAGATGCGGGGGGCGAGTGGTAAGGGTCGAGGGTCGCCGTCTCGACGTGCCGCACGCGGCGACTCGCTGCGCCAATCCTGTTATGGGTGGGCGCGATGAGCGTCATGACCGCCGGCGCGTGGAGCGTTCCGCAGCGCTATCCGCGCGCCACGTTGTTCGTGGTCGGCGTCATCACGCTGGTGCTCGCCGTCTTCGCGGCGCGCTTCCGGGTCGACAGCGCGGTCGACCAACTGCTGCCCGAGCACGACACCGATGGGGCGTACTACGACACGGTGCGCCAGGCCTTCGGCAGCGAAGAGATCGCCGTCGTCGGCTTGTTTGCCGACGATGTCTTCGCGCCCGCGACGTTGGCGCGGATCGATCGGCTGACGCGTGCCCTGGCGGCGTTGCCGGGCGTGCAGGACGTCACCGCGCTGACCAACCTGCAGCGCGTGACGATGGGCGACGAGGGCCTCGGCCGCGAGCCGCTCATGCCGCCGCTGCCGCTCGCCGCCGAGCAGGTGGCGGCGTTTCGGGTCCGCGCCCTGGCCGACCGCCTCGGCCGCGGCGTCGTGGTCGCCGCCGACGGCCGCTCGACCGGGGTGTGGGTGCGCTTCCGGGCGATGTCGGACGAGGAGTTCATCGCCCGCGGCCTCGAGGAGCGCTTGCGCCAGGTGGTCGCGGCCAACCCGGGCGATGAGGCGGTGGCGATCACGGGTCTGCCGACGATCAAGGCGCAGACGGCGCGCGGCATGGTGGGGGATCTCGCCGTCTTCGTGCCGCTCGCCCTGCTGGTGATGGTCGGCGTGCTGATCTGGGCCTTCCGCACCTGGCGCGGCCTGTTGTTGCCGCTGGCGAGCGTCGTCATTGGCCTGACCTGGACGATCGGCATCATGGTGCTCGCCGGCGACGCCTTCACGATGGGCTCGCTGGTGTTGCCGCCGCTGATCATCTCGTCGGGCGTGGCGTACGCCATCCACGTCGTCAGCCGGTACTACATCGAAGTGCGCCCGGGGCGCAGCCACGTCGAGGCGGTGACGATCGCGATGGAGCACGTGCGGTTGCCGGTCTTCATGGCGGCGCTGACGACGCTGATCGGCTTCGGCACCTTCGTCACCAGCCCGATCCCGTCGATGCGCGACTTCGGCTTCTACGCCGCGCTCGGCATTGCCGTTGTCTTCGTCGCCTGCCTGGTGGTGATCCCCGCCGCGCTCACGCTGTTGCCACCGCCGGCGCTGGTGCCCGCACGGTTGGAAGAGGGCGGCTGGTTCGCTCGCTTCGTCGCCGGCTGCGGCGCGCTGTCGATGCGCCACCGATGGTTCTTCCTGCCGCTCTTCGCCGTCCTGCTGGTCGTCGGTGCGACCGGCATCACGCGGCTGCGGGTCGAGACGGACTATCTGCGCTTCTTCAGCGCGAGCCACCCGGTGCGGGTCGACAACGACCGCGTCAGCCGCAGCCTGGCGGGCACGCAGGTGATGTCGGTCGTCATCGACGCGCAGGGACCCGAGAGCGTGACGCGCAGCGACACGATCGAGGCAATGCGCGCGCTGCAGCACTTCATCGATCAGCAGCCAGAGGTCGACCGCACGCGCTCGCTGCTCGATCAGCTCGACAGCGTGCGCACCGCCGTTTCGCCGGCGCGCGTCGGGGCGCCGTTCACCGACCAGGCGGAGATTGCCGGGCTGCTCAACCTGCTGGCGCCGCACGACGTGCGCCACGAGGTCAACCCCGACCACTCGCGGGCGCAGATCACGGTGCACACGCGCTTGTCGAGCTCGCAGGAAGTGGGGGACTTCGTCGACCGCGTCGAGGCGTACGCGGCGACGCAGTTCCCGCCGGGCGTCGCGGTGCATGCGACGGGCACGGTGGTGCTGCTCAACCGCTCGGCCGACGCGCTCGCCTGGAGTCAGGTGTGGGGCGACGCGCAGGTGATGGTCATCCTGCTGGCGCTCATGGCGCTGCTGCTGCGCTCGCTGCACCTCGGCCTGCTGTCGATGGTGCCCAACGTGCTGCCGATCGTCCTGCTGCTCGGCATCATGGGGTACGCCGGCATCGATCTGAACATCTGCACCAGTACGATCGCCTCGATCAGCATCGGCATCGCGGTCGACGACACGATTCACTACATGCTCGGCTTCTACGATGAGTTGCGCGGCGGGGCATCGCGCGAGGACGCCATCCTCACCACCCTGCGCGGCGTCGGCCGCCCGATCCTGATCACCTCGGTGGCACTGTCGGCCGGCTTCATGATCGTCTGCCTGTCGAACTTCCAGCCGGTGCGCCACTTCGGCCTGCTGGCCGGGTCCACCATGGTGATCGGCGTCTTCACCGACCTGTTCCTGCTGCCGGCGCTGCTCATCACGCTGCCGCTGGGCGATCGAGTCGCCACCGCTGGGCTGGTGCGCGAGCCCGCGGCGTCGTCGATGATTCGCGAAAAAATTCCTCTCCCTCCGGGAGAGGTAAGGTGAGGGGATGAAACGAAGGCTTCGACCGCTGATTCGTTGATGAGTCTATTCGATCCCCTCACCTAGCTCTCCCGGAGGGAGAGGAGAGGAACCAGAAGGAGTGATGATGAAGACGACATGTTCGACCCTGCTCGTGGCGCTGTGTCTCTGCGTCTCCGCGCTGGCGCTGGCCGAGGCGCCGCCAGAGGAGGCGCGCGCGCTGGTGCAGCGCGTCAGCGACACGCAGCCGGAGAAGGCCTATTCGTTCCGCATGACCCTGACCACGCCCGGCGGGCTGGAACGCGAGTTCACGCTCAGCGGCAAGGACCTCGGCGACGGCCTCGACGCGCGCTACCTCGAGGTGACCGGCCCGTTCAACCTGCAGGACACCCGCTATCTCTTCTACGACCGCAACGATCGGCGCGACGACCAGTTCGTCTACCTGCCGTTCATGAAGCGCATCGTGCGCCTGTCGGACAAAACGCGGCGCGAGCCGTTCCTCGGCTCCACGTTCTACGTCAACGACATCGTCGAGCCGGCGATCGACGACTACACGTACCGCTTCGTCGGCGACGACGTCGTCCAGCAGCGCAACTGCCGACTGGTCGAGAGTCTGCCGAAGGATCCGGCGCGCGAGACCTACAGCAAGAGCATTCTGGCCATCGACCCGCTCGATCTGGTGGTCCTGCGCGTGCAGCTCTTCGACAAAGACGGCAAGCTGCTCAAGGTCCACTCGATCGAGACGCTGGAGAAGATCGATGGCTACTGGACGCCGCGCAAGCAGGTCATGTACAACGTGCAGGACGACGAGAGGTCACAACTGCTCACCGTCGCCGTGCAGTACAACGCACCGCTCGGCGACGACGTCTTCCGCGAAGCGTATCTGGGGCGGTAGGGGAGGGGCGAACTACTTCGCGTCGACCACCTGCATGACGTCCGCCGCGGCGGCACCGGTGTCGGGAGCTGGGACTTCGGTGATTGGCTCGTCGACGTCATCGAACTCGAGACGCAGGGCGCGGCAGATCGTGGCGTGCATCTCGTACATGCAGGTGACGTACGTCAGCTCGAGAATCTCGACGTCGCTGAGCTGCTGCCGCAGCGCGGCAAAGAGGGTGTCGGGGACGCGTCCGCCCTCGAGCACCAAGCAGTCGGTGTAGGCGAGCACCGCGCGTTGCAGCGGCGAGAAGCACGTGGCCACCGACCACGCCGGGATGGCCTGGATCTGTTCCTCGCTGAGGCCGACATCGCGGGCGGCCTTGCAGTGCTGGGAGAAGACGAAGCGACTGCCGCGCGCGTAGCCGGCGCGGATCTGACCTAGCTCGCGCAGCTGCGGGTCAATCTTGCGTTTGGGGCTGCGGTAGAAGGCGAACCCTTGCACCGCGTGGTCGAAGCAGTCCGGCACGCCGGCGAACACCGTCCACCAGTTGCCCGGCGATCCGGTCGCGGTGCCCGGCTCTTCCACCGGATCGCGGTTGCCGAACAGCATGTCGTAGATGGGCCGACCGCGCTCGTGGATCTCGGCGCGCGGAACTTGTCGGAGTCGGGGCATCGGTCCTCTCCTTCACTGGATGTGGCAGCTTTGCCCAACAAGTAGCGTCGTCAGACAATCACGAAAGCGCGAAAGGACGAAAACACGAGACCCTGATCCGGAGCCCTGAGATGTCTGAGTGTATTTCTCGTGCTTTCGCTCTTTCGTGGTTTCGTGATTCTCCCCGTCGTCCCTGGCACGCCTGAGTGGAAATTGCTGGGCGAAGCCCGATGCGGCTCAGGTCAGCCCGTAGGCGCGCAGGACGTTTCCTCCAAGGATGCCGTCGCGCGCCGCCGGCGAGAGTGTGGCCACCATGTCGCTCATGTGGCCGACGTACTCCGGGGCGTGATCGGGATGCGGAAAGTCGGAGGCCCAGAAGAAACGATCCTCGCCGATCAGCGGAATGATTGCGGCCAGTGTGGTCTCGTCGGGATCGGCCGAGATCCAGCACTGGCGGCGAAAGTAGACGCTCGGCTTTTCCTTCAGTGGAACCGTCCGGCCCTGGGGCATGACGTAGACGGCGTCCATGCGATCGAGCCAGTAGCCGATCCAGCTCGCTCCCGACTCGAGCACGACGACGCGCAGCTGCGGAAACAGATCGAAGACGCCGAACTGGAACAGCGACGTGAAGGCGTGGCGCACGGCGTCTGGGGCGGTGACGTTGATGAAGAAGGTGAAGCGGACGCTGGTCATGTCGGCGAAGCGGCCGGGCGCGGCCCATCGCGGTTCGAAGGTCGGATGGATCCCGAACGGCAGGCCGAGCTCCTGCGCCGCGGCGAAGACACGATGGTGATCCGGATGCCCGAGCGGCTTGCGGCTCCACGCAAACGGCGGGACCCAGACACCCTTCACGCCGTCCTTGGCGGCGCGTCGCAACTCGGTTTCGGCGGCCGCGGGATCGCCGAGCGACAGCTGGGCAATAGGGATCAGGCGGCCGCCGGAATCGGCGCAGAAGTCGACGATCCAGCGATTGTAGGCGCGCACGTACGCTTGTGAGAGCTCCTCGTCTTCACACTCGGCCACCCACAGCACGCCGAGAGTCGGGTACAGAAAGACGCGCGCAATATTTTCGAGATCGAGACGCTGCAAACGCTCCTTCGGGTCCATGGCGCCCAGCGGCGCCTGGTCGACATACTGGAGGCCGCTCGGCGTGCGCGTGTAGGCTATGCCGCCGATGCGATCCATGGCGGCAAGCGACGCGGGCATG
>CAYVUV010000212.1:0-5704 GCA_964455095.1 uncultured Binatia bacterium (SeqCode) | reverse complement strand
CCGGAACAGAGTGGCGGCCCTTCCGGGTGCCAAAGCTTTGGGCGGCAGGCTGCGGCTTTGCACACAAAGTCACCGTTGAACGGCGCTCTTGTCGGAGTCGGGGTCGGAATCGGTATCGGGATCGAGGAAATGAATTGCGGCTTGTGTCGATGCGATCCGCTAGGAACCGCGGAATCCCTGGGACAGGAATCGATTCCGATGCCGATACCGATTCCGACCCCGCCGGGAGAGTAGCGCTCGGTGATGGAAGGGGTTTCTGTGCAAAGCCCGTCAGGGGGCCAGAAAGCGCACGTCGGCGAAGTACGCCACCGCGCGCTGGCAGGTGTTGTCGGCGTCGGTCATCAGGGCGACGCCGAGCACCGGCGGCGGTTGATGGCCGAAGATGGCCAGGTAGTCGGCGGCGACGTCGACGGTCTCGGTACCCCAATCCAGCCGCTGGCCGTGGCCGCGCGCGATCATCTTCGACGAGGCCACGAAGGGATTGTCCCACTGGCTGCCGGCCGGCTCGACGCTCGACCAGACGTAGTTGAGCGCGTCGCCCGGCAGGTCGTCGCCGTACAGCTGGGTGCCGATTCGGTGGCGGGCGCGTTCCCACAGCGAGGCATGGGCGGGATCGAAACGAAACAGCACGTACACCCGCGCCGCGAAGTCGTCGCCCGCCTTGACCCGCTCGTCGTGCGCCGCCAGCCCCTGCTCCACCTTCCATTGCCACTGCAGCCGCGGCGTGCGCGCGAGGTCGATATCGGGAGTCGGGTAGATCAGCGCCGAGGCGCTGCAATCGCTCTCCGCCTTCACCGCTGCGCGCCCGTCGACCTCCAGCGGCGTGAAACGGGTCATCCGCTTCACCTTCGGCAGCTCGAGGGGGCGCCACCCCGGCGCCCCCGGGGCGGGCAGCCGGACCTCTTGCCCCCACACCGCGCCGGCGCAGCCCAGCGCCATCGCCAACACGCCCAGAAGCCGACTGTTCATGCCCAAACCCCTAGCCCGGCCGCATGGCGGGTGTCGAATTCCTTCCGCCTCGGACTTCCCCCTTTGCCAAAGGGGGATCCGGAGCGGCCAATCTCGTACCACCCCGTCCGTACGGCGAAGTGCAGACGCTGTGCGGTCCTGCACACGAATGAACGGCGGCGCCACCTCGCCAGCCGCCGGAAGACGCTCGGAGGGCTGGCACATCGATTGCCTTGGCTAGGTGGCCAGAGAGGGAGGAGAGACCGATGCAAGTCGTCGCTACGGGGAAATGGTCAAAGGCACTCAAGCGTTTTACGATGGTGGTCGCGATTCGGCGGCCTGGAAAAGATAGCGCCGCAGCGCCCCAGAGCGGGCGTCGCGAGCCGCGTCCGAGCAAATGACGAGGAGCTGGCGGACCATGCGGTTCGCGCTCTCGTTGCCAAGCTCTCCCACGCCCGCCCGGCGGATCCCTTGCGCCCTCAAGCCGCCGGGCGGGTGCCTCCCCCGCTGATCGACCGCTTCAGTCGATCAATCCCGCGATGCGGCTGGCGGCCAGGGTGCCGACCGCATCGACGCGGCGGGCCACGTCGCGCATCTCCTCGGCAAAGGCGCGGCGGCGCTCGGCGAGATCGGGCGCGCCCGGCTCGAGCAGCCGGCGGTTGCGCGCCAGGCGCAGCGCGGTCTCGAACAAGACCTTCGAGACCGACTCGGCGCTGCGGATGCGGCGCTGCAGCCGGTACTGCTTGCCGAGCGCCAGGCAGCGCCCGATCAAAGCCCCTTCGTCGAGCGGCGCGCCGACCGGCTGCTGCACCAACGCGTCGGCGACCACCCGGTAGCCATCGACGAAGGGCCGCAGCACGCGGTGCGCGCTGAACGGCTTGAAGCGGCGCAGCAGCGCCTGGATTTCGGCCGGCCCGCCGCCGAGGCGCGCCTCCCAGTCGGCGTCGTGCAGCGCGACTTCGCGTTGCACCTCGGCGCGGAAGACATCCTTCTCGACGAAGAAGAACTCGAACTTGAGCAGGTCGCGCAGCCGCATGGCGGCGTCCCAGAACGCCGCGGCGGCGTCCGACCGCGCCGATTCCTCCGCGGCGGCGAGCAGGGCCAGCTCGGCGATCGCGCCGTTGACGAAGAAGTGAATGATCGTGTTGCGGTAGTATGCCGCGGCGAGGTGTTGGTCGGGCCCGATGGCGTACACCGGTTCGACGCCCTCGGCGAAGCACGACACCACCTCGTTCTCGACCAGCCCGTCGAGCGCGCGGCGCACGCTCTCGGGGTGATCGAGGTCGAGCTCACCGGTGGTCGGCAGCTGGCGGCGGCGCACGTAGGCGACGACGTTGCGCAGCGCGGCGACGGTCTCGTCGACGGTGAGGGCGCGGTCGCCGACGCCGAGCAGCGTCAGGGCCACCAGCGACGTGTCGGTGATCGGCGTGACGCGGTTGATGCGCACGGCCACCTCGAAGGCGAGCTTCTGCAAGTCGAGGTTGTGCTCGTCGTCGTTGGGCTCGGCGCCCGGCTCGGGTGGGCCGAGGGCGCGGGCGAGCGACAGCGGCTCGCCGAAGCGGATCGAGATCTCGCCGTAGCGGCGGCGCAGCTTGCGCACGACGGTAATGAACCAGCCGAGGCTCTCGCGCTGCTTGGCGGCACCGCGTTGCTCGGCGACATAGTCGCCGACGTCTTCGATCTGGTCGTAGGCGATCGACACCGGGACCAGGTAGATGTCCTCGCTCTTGCCGCGCCGGTAGGCGTCGACCACGTAGGCGAGCAAGCCAAAGCGCGGCGGCAGCAACTTGCCGGAGCGCGAGCGCCCGCCTTCGATGTACCACTCGAGCGAGAAGCGCTTCTCGATGAGGTAGTCGACGTACTGGCGCAGGACGAACTTGTAGACCGGGTTGTCCTTGAAGCTGCGGCGGATGAAGAACACGCCGCTGCGGCGCACCAGCGGACCGACCGGGAAGAAGTTCATGTTGAGCCCGCCGGCGGTGTGGTTGGACGGGTGGCCGTTCTCGTGGATGGCGTACTGCAAGACCAGGTGGTCGAGATTCGACTTGTGCGAGGGCAGGAAGACCAGCGGGTGGCGGTTGCCGAGGGCGTAGATCTGCTCGAGCTGGGCGCGGTCGTAGTGCAGCGCCGCGTCGTAGCCGCGCGAGTAGATCAGGCGGATGCCGTGCGCCAGCAGGTCGATGACGTAGGGGCTGTGCGTGGCGGCGATCTCGCGCAGGCAGGCCGCCGCCTGCTTGGCGACGCGCGCCTCGGGTTTGGCCAGCGCGCGCGCCAACCGCGCGATGCCGCCGCGGAACGAGGCGCGGGCGAGGATGTCCTCGTGCACGAAGCGCGGCACCTTGTAGCGCGCCCCGCGCAGCCGGCGCTCGGCGCGCTCGAGCGCCAGCGCCGCTTGCAGCGCGACGAACTCGGCCAGCCCGGTGGTCTGCGCCGGATCGGCGCCACTGGTGCGCCGCCAGCGCTCGCGCAGCGTCGAGAGCGCCGCCGGTTCGCCCGCGACGATGCGGCAGCGGTCGGGCTGGCGGCGCACGATGAGCTCCTGGCGCAGCCGCCCCGGATCGCGCGGATCGCCCGAGGTGAGCAGATCGCGCAGCCGCACCGGGCGCGCGCCGTTGCGCTTGGCCGGCAGCCAGGCGACGCGCAGCGGCGCCAGCAGCGGATCGTCGCCGATCGCCAGCCGCGCCTCGAGGCGCGGATCGAGCTTGCCGCGACGGCGCCGCCGCGAGGGCTGGATCGGGATGGCCTCCCAGCTCCCCGGCGCGGTGCCGACGGGCTGGTGGGCGAGCATCCAGTCGCCGAGCAGCCGCCGCTCGAGCGCGCTCGACGCGTCGACCAGAAAGACCACCGGCCGCCCTTGCACATCGGGCCAGGCGGGCGTGTGAGCGGACGCCGCCGCGGGCGGCGCAGTCGCGGCGGCGGTCATCCCGCCGCGCTCACGGCCGCGGCACGAAGCGCACGCGGAACAGCTTGGGCCACAACTTGCCGGTGATCAGGAACGTGCGCGTCTGTTCGTCGTAGGCGATGCCGTTGAGCACTGCCTCGTGGGCGATGGCCTGGCGCTCCGCCGCGGTCAGCAGATCGCTGGTGTCGATCTCGGCCCGCACCGCGCCGCTGTGCTTGTCGATCACCGCAATGCGGTCGGTGGGCCAGAGGTTGGCGTAGACGTCGTCGCCGACGCATTCGAGCTCGTTGAGGCGCCCGGCCGGTCGGCCGGCGCGCTGCACGTCGAGGTGGCTCGTGACCGCAAACGTCAACGGGTCGCGCATCGCCAGCCGCGCGCTGCCGTCGCTCATGATCAGCCGGTCGCCGTCGAAGCACAGACCCCAGCCCTCCCCTTCGTAGGTGAAGCTGCCGACTTTCTGGAAGGCCAAGTCATAGACCAGGGCGAGCCTCTCGCGCCAGGTGATTTGGAACAGCCGCCCGCCGGCCAACGCCAGCCCCTCGCCGAAGAGCACCGGGGCGAGGTCCACCCGCTGCCCCACCTCGCCGGTCGTCAGCGCGACGCGGCGCAGGCTCGACTGGCCGTACAACCCGGTGCTTTCGTACAGCGCCCCGTCGTGCAGCAGCAGGCCCTGCGTGAACGCGCCCGCGTCGTGCGGGTAGACGGCCATCACCTGTACCGCAAGTTGCGCCGGCTGCCCGGCCGGCGTCGTGACTGGAGTGGCGGCGGCGCCATCCCCGTGCGGCGCCTCGCCGCAGGCGACTCCAGCGGCGGCCAGCAGGACCGCCGCGGCGACGAGGAAACGAGGCAGCGCCATGGGGCGCGCAACACAGCGCGTGCGTCGGGGCATGCGGGGCGGATACCAGAGCAGGTGAAAGGGGGTCAATGCGGCGAGGCGCTACCTGAACTGGCTCGGTTTGGGACGAGCGCCTTCCGCCTCTGCAACCGCCGATCAGTTCTCGGGCGGGGAAATGACCGGAATGGCTTCGCGCTTGTTCCGCCGGCGCGAAAATCCCTTGCGCGACGACGGGTCTTTGGCGCCGCGCACCGTACCCGCCAGGCGCAGGAACGACTGGCCGGCACGACGCGCCCTCGCCTCTTCGAGTTGATCGCGCACGATCTTGCCCCGAGCGACGCCGCTCTCCGCCGCCACACGATCCAACCACGCCGCGAGATCCTCGCTCAGACGCACGGTGATTGTGTGGCTCATATGGCAAGACCGTAATCGCTCAAGGCGTCAGTGGGCAAGATCTGACCGAAGAGATTCACCACGAAGAGCACGAAGGAAGCCAGCAGAAATCTTGGCCGCGAAAAGGCACAAGAGGCACAAAAGAAGAACGCGGACTTCTCCATCCTTTGTTTGCGCCTTCTCGCGGCCGGTCTTTCCGGATCGCTCTTGATCCCCTTCGTGCTCTTCGTGGTGAGCGATGACTCTTCGTTTCAGCACTCGTTGAGCCCTCGAATATGTGGGCGCCACTGTGTATGAGGCTCAAGTGAGGGTTTCTTGCCCTATCGAATCGAATATTCGCCAGAAGCCGAGAGCCACCTGCGAGGACTGACGGCGCGGTAACGATCGCTCGTGCTCGACGCCGTCGAGGAGCAGCTGGTCCACGAGCCAACCGCGGAGACCAAGAATCGAAAGCCGATGCGTCCGAACCCGGTTGCACCCTGGGAGTGGAGTTGCCCCGGTTTCGTGGACACTTGATCCCTTTCGAGGGAAGAGGAGTTCACGATGGCAAATTCCAAGAAGACGTACCCTCGGCGGACCTATCCTGAAGACTTCAAACGTCGGCTGGTTGAGTTGGTGCGCGCGGG
>CAYVUV010000211.1:0-23430 GCA_964455095.1 uncultured Binatia bacterium (SeqCode) | reverse complement strand
GGGGCGCCCCCGCCCCCCCCCCGCTACTCGCGGCTTTCGCCGCTGAAGAGAATCGGTTCCTCACCGCGCAACATGTCCGGACTGATGACGTAGGTGCCGCCGACCGTCGGGTACCAGACCGATTGCGCCACATCGCCATTGCCGAGCGTCAGCAAGTACCCGAGGCAGCCGGTGACCCCTCCCAGCGTCGCGTACACCAGCTTGAGCGGCATGTACAGGATGTTGGCCCCGACCGCGGCCATGCCCCAACCGAACTGCGCCCCGGGCGACGATCGTTCGTCCGCCGCCGCCGGCCGCACCGTCGCACCGCTCAGCAGCGCGACCAGCACCACTCCCACTATCCATCCTCGCCGCATGACAACCTCCTCCTCTTCACTCCGTCCGCACGACTGCATTGGGCGGCAATATGGCGAGCAGGGCCGCGAGGGCCCGCTCGACGTAATCGCGATCCTTCGATTCCAACGTCAGACGCACGCGGTACTCGGGATCGTTCAGCTTCGGGTACGACCCGAGCTGCAGGTCCGGGAACTCCTCCAGCGTGCGGTTCAGCAATTCGGCGATCGAGCTCTCCGGCTCGCGCACGTAGACGATGCGCAGGTGAAACGGATCGGTCTTCAGCTGCGCGCCGAGGGCGCCCACCTTCTCGCGAAAGATCTCGGGAATCCCCGGCAGCACGTAGATGTTCTCGATGCGGGTGGTGGGAAAGCTGACGTTGCCTTCCATCAGCAGCTCGGTGCCATCGACGACCTCGGCCATCTTCAGCCGCGCCTCGTTGATGCGGTCGCCGAAGAAGTCGCGCAGCATGCGTTCCAGCGACGGATGCCGCACCACGGCGCGGTCGAGCCCGGCGGCAACGCCGGCCACCGTCACGTCGTCGTGCGTCGGCCCGACGCCGCCGGAGGTGAAGACGATGTCGAAGGCGGCGTGGCATTCGCGCACCGCGGTGGCGATCACGTCGATCTCGTCGGGGATGACCACGATGCGGCGCAGCGAGACACCCAGGGCGCGCAGCTGCTGGGCCAGAAAGGCCGAGTTCGTATCGACCACCTTCCCCGAAAGGATCTCGTTGCCGATGACGATCAGCGCCGCGGTCGTATCGCGCGCCATGAGGTCGCTCAGATGGAGATGGCGTCCTTCCGGAACTCGCTGGCGCCGATCTTGATGTTCACCAGCGCCGGCTTGCCCGCGCCCAGCGCCCGCTCCATCGCCGGGCGAATCTCCTCCGGACGCTCGACGTACTCGCCGTGTCCGCCGAGCGCCTCCACCACCTTCTCGTAGTGCACGAAGCTGAGCTTGGTCGCCACCGCGCGCTCCTCGCCATACAGCTGCACCTGGCCGCGGCGGATCTGCTGCCACGCCGCGTCGTTGCCGATGACGCCGACGACGTTGATCTTCTGGCGCACCATGGCTTCGAACTCCAGGCCGTGCAGGCCGAAGGAGCCGTCGCCGTAGATGATCACCACGGGGCTCTTCGGCTTGGCCAGCTTGGCCGCCATGGCGTAGCCCGGGCCCACACCGAGCGTGCCGAGCGGGCCCGGATCGAGCCAGTGCCCCTGCTGGTGAATGCGCAGGATCGACGCCGCGGTGGCGACGAAATCGCCGCCGTCGCCGATGGTGATGGCGTCCGGACCGAGCGAGTCGGCGATCTCCTTGCACGCCCGCAGCGGATTGATCGGCACACTGTCCGAGTTCGCCTCGGGCTGCATGCGCTCCCACTTCTGCTTTTCCTTGGCGCGCATCTCGTCGAGCCACGGCTTGACCATGGCGGCCGAGAACCCGTCCGCCTTCGCCAGGTCCGCGAGCTGCTCCATGACGATGCCGGTATCGCCGACGATGCCGATCTCGATCGGCCGGTTGCGCCCGACCTCGGCGCCGTCGAGATCGATCTGAATGATCTTGGCGGCGGGATTGAAGTGGCTGTCGCGGCCGTAGCCGAGGCGGAAGTCCAGCGGCGTGCCGAAGATCATCACCACGTCGGCCTGCTTCAGCGCGTCCTTGCGCGTCTGCGAGAAGAAGCACGGGTGGTCCGGCGGCAGCGAGCCGCGGCCGAGGCCGTTGACGTACACCGGCATGCCGAAGGCTTCGACGAAGCGCGGGTAGGCCTCGCGGCGGCGCGACCAGCGCAGCTGTGAGCCGACCAGCATGACCGGATTGCGCGCCGACTTGAGCAGCTCGAAGGCGCGCGCGATGTACTGCGGATCGCCGGCGATACCCGCCGTGGTGCGGTACTGCGTCTGGAAGACGACGCGCTCGTCGTCGTAGCTGTCGAACAGCTGGTCGATCGGCATCTCGAGGTACACCGGGCCCGGCACGCCGGTGGTGGCGATGCGAAACGCCGAGGCGACGTATTCGGGCAGGCGCCGCCCCTCGGGGACCGACACGGACCATTTGGTGATCGGCCGCATCAGCTCGACGTGGTTCATGTCCTGCAGCGAGCCCATGTCGGCAAACGGCCGCGGCCCCTGGCCGCCGAAGATGAGCATCGGAATGTTGGCGCGGTGCGCGCTGGCGACGCCGGTCACGGCATCGGTCAGCCCCGGGCCAGCGGTGACGACGGCGACACCCGGCTCGCCGGTGACACGCGCCCAGCCGTCGGCCGCATGCGCCGCGGTCTGCTCGTGGCGCGTATCGATCACGCCGATCCCCTCGTCCAGGCAGCCGTCGTATATCGGCATCACGTGCCCGCCGCAGAGCGTGAAGACGAACGAAACGCCTTCCGCCTTGAGCGCGCGCGCGACCAGTCGTCCCCCGTGCACCATCCCCATTTTGTCAGTCTCCGGATTGTCTAGCAGGTTGCGCCGTCGAGAATTGCGATCCGGGACTATATACAGCCCTGCCCCAGCACCCGCAAGAAACGCGGCGAGTCCGGATCACTCGGAAAATCCCCCTCGATCCCCCTTTGCCAAAGGGGGAAGCCGAAACGCGGCTCAGCGATCGAGCGCGGTCGCGTCGAGGTCCTTCAGCTCGGCGAGCAGGTGTGCCTTCAGCCGTTTCTTCAAGCGCTCCTCGATCTGCCGCACGCGCTCGCGGCTGATGCCGTACTGATCGCCGATCTCCTGCAGCGTCGCCGGTTTCTCGGCCAGCAGGCGCGCGTTGAAGATGACCGCCTCCTTGTCCTTCAGCGTCGCGCCAAAGGCGCGGATCTGCTCGTTGACCTGCTGGCGAAACTCGGCCTCCGCCACCTGTTGCTCGGCGGTGCGCTCGTGACTCGGCAAGACGTCGAGCAGCGAGCCCCCGTCGTCGGCGCTGTCGAACGAGGCGTCGATCGACAGATCGCGCGCGCCGAGGCGCTGCTCCATCTCGACCACTTCGGACTCCTTGACGTCGAGCCGCTGCGCGATCAGCTTCGGCCCGGGCACGATGCCCTCGGCCTCGAGGCGGTCCTTCTCCTTCTGCAGGTTGAAGAACAGCTTGCGCTGCGCCTGCGTGGTGCCCAGCTTGACGATGCGCCAGTTGTTGATCAGGTAGCGAATGATGTAGGCCCGCACCCACCAGACGGCGTACGACGGGAACCGGATACCGCGGTAGGGGTCGAAGTTCTTCACCGCCTCCATCAGACCGATGTTGCCCTCCTGGATTAGGTCGAGCAGGTTGCGCGTCGCCTTCTGGTACTGGCGGGCGATCATCACCACCAGGCGCAGGTTGGCGGTCACCAGCCCGTAGGCCGCGTCGAGGTCGCCCTGTTCCTTGTAGCGCAGCGCCAGGGCGTGCTCGTCCTCGCGCGACAGCAGGGCATAGCGCCGCACTTCGGACAGGTAGCGCTGCAGCGGGTCGTAAGCGACCAGACCCGGATCGGCCTCAGCCGCCTCATCCTCGTCGACCGCCTCGGCGTCGTCGATGAGGGGATCGGCCGCGCTGGCCGCGTCTTCCGGCGTGATGTCGCCGCCGTCTCCAGCATCCTCGTCGCGGTCGGCGACCTCCGGCTGGTTGGTGCGATCCTCGTCGTGCATCTTCGACTGAGCACGGCGCTTCGGAGCACGCGCCCGTTCGGCGCGCTCCCCAGGGGGTTTAGAGGCCAAGCGCCTCAGTCGACGTACTCGAGGTTGACCTCACCGGCGGCAATCTCGCGCAGGGCGGTGACCACCTCTTTGTTCTCGCTTTCGACCAGCGGGCGGGCCCCCTTCAGCAGCTGCTTGGCCCGCCGGGCCCCGACGAGCACCAGCTCGAAGCGGTTCGGCACATGATCGAGACAGTCTTCAACCGTAATCCGCGCCATTGGTATCTCCCTCGCGAGCACCATAGCGAAAAACCCCGGCAGCGCAAACCCCGTGCCCGCGCCTTGACTCCGGTCGGCGAGCTGGTACGTTGCCGCCGCATATGACCTGGGCCCAACGCTTTCTCGACCTGGCGCGCGGCGACGCCGGCGACCAGCGCCGCGCCGCCGAGCTCTCCCGCCTGTACTCGGGCTTCCTGGTTCGCTCCGCCCGCCTGGCCGCCCACGCCGCGCAAGCCCCGACCGAAGCCGCCGAGCTCGAGCTGCGCGCCCTGGCCGCCGCCGAGGGCGCGCTGGCCGAGCGCTTCTCGAAGACCCTCTCCGAGCGCCAGATCGCGGTGCCGGCGGCTGCCATCGCCCCGGCGGCCGCTTCGGAGAACCACTGGGCGCGTCTGGTGCAAGACCTCGAGGCCCACCGCGAAGCGCGCAGCCAGCTGCTCGAGGCCGCCTCGCACGTCAACGAGATCGACGCGGAGCTCGCCAGTCGCCTCGAGGAGCTCTCGCGCGCCGAGGAGGGCCACCTCGTGCGGCTGCGCACCATGATCGCGCGCGCCGACCCGCAAGCGTCGAACTGACGCCCGTCCTGACTAACCCTCCGGTTTGCGGAGGTAGAGGAAGAACTCGCGGTTTCCCTTCGGACCGAGGATGGGCGATTCGCACTCGCCGGCGCATTCCAGACCGAGGGCAATGGCGCAGGCGCGCACGTCGGCCACTGCCTGCGCCTGCTGATCGGCATCGCGCACCACGCCGCCCTTGCCGACCTGACCCTTGCCGACCTCGAACTGCGGTTTGACCAGGGCGACGAGCTCGCCGCCCGGGGCGACGCAGGCCGCCACCGGCGGCAGCACGATGCGCAGCGAGATGAACGAGACGTCGATCACCGCCAGCGTCGGCGTCTGCGGGCAGTCGGCCGGCAGCAGCGAGCGGACGTTGGTGCGCTCGCGCAGCTCGACGCGCGGATCGTTGCGCAGCGACCAGGCGAACTGCCCGTAGCCGACGTCGACCGCGTACACCTTGCGGGCGCCGCGCTGCAGCACGCAATCGGTGAACCCGCCGGTCGAGGCGCCGACGTCCAGCACCACGGCTCCCTCCACCCGCGGCGCAAAGCGGCGCAGCGCCTCCTCGAGCTTGACGCCGCCGCGGCTGACGAACGGCATGTCGCCGCCTTCGACGGCGAGTACCGCGTCGCTCGGCACGGCCGTGCCGGCCTTGTCGACCACTTCCCCCGCCACGCGCACGACGCCGGCCATGATCAGGCGCCGCGCCCGCTCGCGCGTCGCCACCAGCCCGCGCTCGACCAGGAGCTTGTCGAGCCGCGCGCGCGTCACCGCCGCGACACGTCGCAGGCGCGCCCGCCGACGAAGCGGGCGATCTGCCGCAGAGGGGCGGCCGATTTCCCGAACGGCGCCAGCTCGGCGACGGCCCGTTCGAGCAAACCGCGCGCGCGCTCCTTCGCCGCCGGCAGTCCCAGCACGGCGGGGAACGTCACCTTGCGCCGGGCCCGGTCGCGCCCCTGCACCTTGCCGGTGAGGCGCGGCGGTCCCTCGGCGTCGAGGATGTCGTCGGCGACCTGAAAGGCGACGCCGAGAAACTCCCCGTAACGCGACAGGCGGCGCAGCTGCCCCGCTCGCGCCCCGGCCAGCATGGCGCCGGTGCGGATCGACGCCAGGATCAGCGCTCCGGTTTTGCGCACGTGGATGAACTCCACCGTCGGCAGGTCGGGGACGCTGCCCTCGGCCTCGAGGTCGGCGACCTGACCGGCCACCATGCCGCGCAGGCCGGCCGCTTCGGCAATCTCCGCGATGGCGCGCAGCCCGCGCCGCGGGTTGGCCTGTGCCGCGGCGCACTCGGCCATGACGCGAAAGGCCTCGGTCAACAGCGCGTCGCCGGCCAGGATGGCCAGCCCCTCGCCGAACACGACGTGGCTGGTCGGTTGGCCGCGCCGCAAGCGATCGTCGTCCATCGCCGGCAAGTCGTCGTGAATCAGCGAATAGGTGTGGATCATCTCCACGGCGCAGGCGAAGGGCAGCAGCGGCTCGATCTCGCCGCCCACCGCCTCGGCCGCCGCCAGCATCAGGATCGGCCGCAGCCGTTTGCCGCCGCTGAGCAGGCTGTAGCGCACCGCCTCGATCAGACGGGGGGGCGGCTTGGTCGGGGCGGGAATGTAGCGGTCGAGGGCGCGTTCGATGAGGCGCTGCCGCCGCGTCAGATAGCGGGCCAGGCTCACGACTCGTCGTCCGGCTCCTCGCGCCGGCGCAGAACCCCGTCGTCGCCGCGCGACAGCACCTCGATGCGGTGCTCGGCCTCGGTCAACTTCTGATTGAGCACCCGCACCAGACCCACCCCCTCTTCGAAGGCGCGCAGCGCCTCTTCGAGCGGCAGGTCGCCCGACTCGAGTCGGGCGACGAGGGACTCCAGCGCGGCCAGGCCGTCCTGGAACGGCTGTGCCTTGGCGTCTTTCTCGTCTGCCATACCCGACCCCGCGCGCGTCAGTCGCGCACGTCCTCCACCGTCACCAGCGCCCAGCCCTCGGCGAAGGTCACGCGCAAGCGGTCCGCCGGCTGCAGCTGCCGGGCGGAGCGCACCACCGCATCGTCACCGACCGGCTGGGCGATGGCGTAGCCGCGCTGCAGCACCGCCAGCGGGCTCAAGGCCTGCAATTGCTCGGCGCAAGCGCGGTGTTCCTGGCGCGCGCTGCGCAGCACGGCGTCGACGGCGCGCCGGGCGCGCTCGGCCAGCTCGTCGATGCGCAGCCGCTGCATGCGCAACTGTTGGCGCGGGTCGCGCACATGGCGCGACAGCGCGCGCAATTGCACGCGGCGCCGCTCGATCTGGCGGCGCATGCCGACCTCCAGCGCCGCGCGCGCCCGTTGCACCCGGCCCAACAGCTCGGCGACATCGGGCATGACCAGCACCGCCGCGGCCGTCGGCGTGGCGGCACGGTGGTCGGCGACCAGATCGGCCAGGGTGACGTCGATCTCGTGGCCGACCGCCGACACCACCGGCACGCGCGCCGCGGCAATGGCGCGCGCGACGCGTTCCTCGTTGAACGCCCACAGGTCCTCGGCCGAGCCCCCGCCGCGCCCGACGATGACGACGTCGACCTCCGGCACCGTCTGCAGATCGGCCAGCGCGGCGGCGATGTCGGCCCCCGCTTGCGCGCCCTGCACGCGCACCGGCCGGATGACGATGCGCGCCGACGGCATGCGCCGCCGCGCGGTGGTGACGATGTCGTGGATTGCCGCGCCGGTGATGGCCGTGACCACGCCGACGGCGCGCGGCCAGAAGGGCAGCGGCCGCTTGCGCGCCGAGTCGAACAAGCCCTCCGCCGCCAGGCGCTGCTTGAGCTGCTCCAGCGCCAGCTGCAAGACGCCGAGGCCGCGCGGCGCCATCGCGTCGACATAGAGCTGCAGGGCGCCGCGCGCGTCGTAGAGGCTGACGCGCCCGCGCACGATCACCTCCAGGCCGTCCTCGGGCCGAAACGGCAAGCGCTGATTCGACGAGCGGAACATCACCGCCGCGATCTGGCTGCGCGCGTCCTTGAGGCTGAAGTAGAAGTGCCCCGACGTCGCGTGGTGAAAGTTGGAGATCTCACCCGCCACCCACACCGTCGCGAAGTCGGCCTCGAGCACGCCGCGCAGGCGCCGGGTCAGGTCGCTGACGCCCTCCACACGGAGATCGCCCGCGGTCGGGAGCGCGCCTTGCATCGCGGCAAACTCTAACAGACGTGTCAGCGCGCCGACAAGGCGACCGGCGAGACGAGCGCCGAGACCGACACCACCTCGACGTCCGCCGCGCGCCACTCGCTCAACGCCGCCTGCAGCGCGGCGAGCGTGGCCTCGTTCGCACCGCCCATCCCGATCGCCCCCGCCGGGTTGCGCGACGTAGCGACCAGATCCCCGAGCTGCTCGCCGAGGGTCTTGCCGGCGGTGTCCTGATCGATCCCCACCACCGGTGCGCCGCCGATGAGCAACAGGCCGCGGCGCTGGATTTCTTCCTGGACCTCGCGCTGCCGCTCGGCCGACTCGCCCATACTGCCCGCGACACCGATCGCATGCGGCACCGAGGCCAGCGCGGCGTCGAGCGCCTGCGCCGCGGTCGCGTCGGCCGGCACCCCACCCGCCTCCGCGCTGCCGTCGAGATGCAGCACGATCTCGCGCTTGAACAAATGCCCGAGCTCCGCCACTTCTTTCGAGAACGGCCGGAACGGGCGCACACCGAGCGCCACCGGGCCGTCGAGGCCGACGCAGGTGCGGGCCAGCCGCAGGTCGTCGCCAAGCCCCCCGATGACGAGGGCAAGGCGCGGCCGCGTCGGCTTGGTCTCCCAGCGCACGTGGACGGTGTTGATGAGCAGGCCATCGAGCCCGACCTGGACCTCGAGGCCGTCGGCAACCGGCGCCGCCGTTGCCGTCACGCCGGGATCGACCACGCGCAAGAGGGCCAGGGCGGCTTCGACCTTCTCCCGCTCGCTCTCGGGCATCCCCGCTTCATAGCGGCGGTGCGTCCAGCGCAGCGAGCCCGAGCCCTTGCGCTCCTCGACCGGCGCCTGCAGTGGCAGGGCCGACTGCTGCAGGGCCGTGGTCACGGCGCTGATGCGATCGGGCAGACGCGCGTCCCAATCCGGCCCCCACAGCGGCTCGGGCACGTCGTGGACGGGCGTGCGGATTTCCTCCGTGGTCAGGAACACCATGGCCGCAAAGACCAGCATGAGCGGCCAGGTGATGATCCAGTCGATGCCCACGGCCGGGCGCGCGGCGCGTTTGGCCATGCGGCGGAGTCAGGCCCCGGTGGTACAGCGGCCGGGTGTCGCCGCCGTCGCGGTATGAGGCGCCCGGCGTCGGTTCACGTCACGGCCGGTTCTGGGCCACGACCGTCTTGAACACGTTCCAGCTCTTCAGCAGCTCCAGCGCGCGCTCGAGCTGCGGGTCCGAATCATCACCACCGCTGGGCGCCGCCGCGCCCTCGGCCGGCTTCGGCTCGCTCGCGGGCGGTGCCGGTTCCTCGCGGTTGCCCCCCAGGTGGCGGGGCAGATTGCGTTCGCGAATGAGGTCCGGGCCGCCGCTGCTCTCGGCCACCACGCGCACCGGCTCCATGATGATGTCCGGCGTGATGCCCGTGGCCTGGATCGAGCGCCCGTTGGGCGTGTAGTAACGCGCCGTGGTCAGCCGGATGGCGCCTTCGCCCTCGACCGGCAGAATCGTCTGCACGGACCCCTTGCCGAAGGTCTGCGTGCCGAGCACCAGCGCCCGGCGGTGGTCCTGCAACGCGCCGGCGACGATCTCCGAGGCGCTGGCGCTGCCGCCGTTGACCAGCACGATCATGGGGAACTCGACGCCGTTCTGCTGCTTGTGGGCGTAGAACTTCTGTTTCTGGTTCTCGAGACGCCCCTCGGTGTAGACCAGCAGCCCCGAGTCGAGGAACAGGTCGGCCAGCTTGACGGCCTGGGAGAGCAGTCCGCCGGGATTGTTGCGCAGGTCGAGGACCAGGCCGGAGAGGCTGCCCGACTCCGCGGTCAGGGACTCGATGGCGCGCTTGGCGTCGCGCTCGGTCTTCTCCTGAAACTGGGTGACGCGCAGGTAGCCGAACCCCTTCTCCAGGGTGCGGAACTTCACGCTCTTGATCTGAATGACCTCGCGCGCCAGCGTGTAGTCCTTCCACTCGGGCTCGCTCTCGCGGCGCACGGTCAACTTGATCTTGCTGCCCTCGGGGCCGCGCATGAGCTTGACGGCCTGCATCAAGGTCATGTCCTTGGTGAACTCGTCTTCGATCTTGATGATCTGGTCGCCCGCCTTGATGCCGGCCCGGAAAGCGGGAGTGTCCTCGATCGGCGACACCACGGTCAGGATGCCGTTGCGCAGCGTGATCTCGATCCCCAGGCCGCCGAAGCTGCCGCGCGTGTCGACCTGGAGCTCCTTGTAGAGCTCGGGCGTCAGGTAGGCGCTGTGGGGGTCGAGCGACGTCAGCATGCCGTTGATCGCGCCGTCGATCAGCTGATCGGTGGGGACCTCGTCGACGTAGTGCTTCTGCACGATCGTCAGCACGTTGGCGAAGGCCTCGATGTTGTCGTACGCATCCTTACCGACGGCCGAGACGCGCTGCGCCAGCCAGCTGCTCAGCAGCAGCGTCCCAGCCACGACGAAGGCGACGAACGTCAGACCCGCATGTCTTTTGAGTGTGCTCATGGATTCAAACCTCGAGCGACTATAGCGGAGTCGCGATGCGACAACAATTGCACATGCCGTCCGCCGTGGCGGCGGACGAATCGATCTTGCAAATGCCCGCCTCCTTCACGACAATTTCGCCGTGAGCACGGTATCCGCGGCAGATCGGCCCGGCAGCCGCCCACGGTGCGGGCGGCACCCCGGTCGATCGCCGACGTGCGCGGGCGGCCCCAGTGGGAAAAGGAGTGGTGGGCAATGGCGAATTCTCCGCTCATTCAGCCAACGTTGACCGAGTTCTTCCGCGACCTGCTGCAAGACGCGATGCGGACCCACGAGGTCGCATCGAGCGAGTACACCGAGTTCTACCTGGTCAGCCTGTTGGAGCGTTTCGCCCGGCCGACGCCCGGCTGGGACGCGCGCCCACTGGCACTCGAGTACCTCGAGTCGTTCCACGCCTCGGCGCCGCACCGCTACGCCAAGCTCAAGCACGTCGGCGACACGGCGCTCTTTCTCGCCGGCATTTTCATGGAGCACCTGGAGCGGCAGCTGGTCTCGGCTGACTACTACATGGCGCTCGGACGGACGGCGTATCAACACCTGGCGGCGCCGGGTGCGCCGTCCGCGGCGTCCAGTCGGGACGTCTTTGCGGAGATGGCGCAGCGGTTCCCCGAATTTGTCCTGGTCCTGTCGGAGATCAGCTTTACGGAGCTGTTCCGCGGCGACGAGCAGACCGTGCGCATCTACACGCGCTGGATGCACACGCGCGGCAAGCGCGACGCCGAGTGGCTAGTGCGCCACGGCATCGTACCGGTCGATCCCGGCACTCGCTCCCGACACTGACGACTGTTGCAGCGCGCTCGGCGCTTCCTTCTCGTTGCGCGCCACGACGATCGTGAACAGCGAGCGACGCGAGGTCTTGTAGGCGCGCTTGATCGCCAGGGAGACGCCGCCGAACACCTCGTGGCGCGCCAGGGTGTGCCACCCGCAGCGCCGCGTCACGGGTTCCATGCCGCGGTCGATCGCCGCCAGGAGGGGCTTCTCGCTGCGAAAGTGATTGATGACCACGATCGTACCGCCTGGCCGGCACACGCGCTGCGCCTCGCGCATGAGCTGCGCCGCGTCGGGCACCACGCTGACGACGTGAAAGGCCATGACGTAGTCGAAGGACGAGTCGGGCAGCGCCAGGTGCATGGCATCCATCTCCGACACGGTTACGTGGCGCCAGCCGTTGCGGTTGATGCGCTCCTGGGCGTGCTCCAGCATGTCCGGCGCGAGGTCGACGCCGAGCACCTGGACATGGCTCGGGTAGGCGCTCAACGACAGACCGGTTCCGACGCCGAGCTCGAGCACCTTGGCCCCTGCGGGCAGGTCGAGCGCACGGATCACGCCGGCGATGCGGGGAAAGAAATAACGCGCAAAGACGAGGTCGTACAGGTGCGAAAACTCGTAGTAGAGCTTGCTCTGATGAGCCTGGGTCGACGACTCGAGAATCGGCATCAGTACTCCGTCGGTGCGAATGGATGGGGGTCGCTCAGGCTGCGGTGGCGCCCCGCAGCTGGCGCTTGAACGACGCGATGTCGCGCCGCCGAAACCGCCATTGGCGTCCCTTCTTGAAGCCCGGCAGGATACTCTTGCGGGCGAACTCGTTGACCGTGTCCGGACTCATATCCAGTATGAGTGCGACTTCCCTGCTGTTCAAAATCGCATCGTCTCGTTCCATGGGCGTCCCTGGCGGGCGACCGGTTTCGTAGAAAACGGCCGCGAAGGGTGCGCCTAACACGCCGTGCTAGACCAGTCAAGGTTGCCCCCTGCGGCTCACCGCCAGCTCCCGCGGCCCGCTCAGGGCGGAGCGACCGGGCCACTGCCCTGGTGCGGCCGGATGTCGCGCAGGCGCAACTCCACCGCGACCGATCCATTCCACTCGTTCAGCATCGGACTGTAGAGCACGTCGACGCAATCGCCGACCTCGACCGCGCGCTCGGCCATCCCAAAGCCGATGGCGGGAATGGTCCGCCCGTCTCCTTCAACGGTCACCTTGAGGTGCGTCTCGCCGACGATGCGCCGCGAGCGCACGCGGACGGCGCGGCTGACGAAGACCGGCTCCGGATTGGCCTGGCCGTGCGGCTCGAGGCGCTCGATGGCCGCCAGACAGTCCGCGTCGATGTCGCGCAGGCTGAGCTCGCAGTCCACCTCGCGCACCGGGATGAAATCGGCGGCCTGGGTGCGCGCCGCCACCGCGGCGGAAAAGGCAGCGGCAAAGGCTTCGATCTGCTCGGGTCGGATGCTCAGCCCCGCTGCCATGCGATGGCCGCCAAAACCGACCAGGTGATCGCTACAGGCGCGCAGCACGTCGTGGATATCGACGCCGCGGATGCTGCGCCCCGATCCGCGCCCCAGCCCCTGCGCCCCGGCACTGGCAATGACGACCGTCGGGCGGTAATAGCGCTCGACCAGCCGCGCGGCGACGATGCCGACCACGCCGTGGTGCCACTCGGGCGATGCCAACACCAGGCCGGCGCGATCGCCGATGCCCCCTTGGGCCTCGACTTGCGCCAGCGCTTCGTCGACGATCTGGCGCTCGATTACCTGGCGGGCGCGATTTTCCTCGTCGAGCCCGGTCGCCAATCGCTCGGCCTGGGCGCGGTCGGTGGTGGTGAGCAGCTCGACGCAGCGCGTGGCATCGTCCAGCCGTCCACCGGCATTCAGTCGCGGCGCCAGTCGAAACCCCACCGCACCGGTCGACACCGCGTGCACGCCGCTGACGGCTTTGAGCGCCACGACACCTGCTTGCTGGCTGTTCGCCAGCTCGCGCAGGCCGTATTTCACCAGCACCCGATTCTCCTCGACGATCGGCACCAGGTCGGCGATGGTCCCCAACGCGACGAGATCCAGGGAGCGGCGCAGGTCGGGCAACGCCGTCGCGCCGCTCTCGCGCAGCTGCATGCGCACGCCGAGGGCGAGGTAGAAGGCCACGCCCGCCCCGCACAGGCCGCGAAACGGGAATCCGCCGGTGGCCTCGATCGGGTTCAGCACGGCCAGGGCCGGCAGCGGCGTGTCCGACACCTGGTGGTGGTCGCACACCACGGCATCCATGCCCAACCGGCCCGCCAGCTCCAGCTCGCGATGGCTGACCGCGCCGCAGTCCACCGTGATCATCACCCGCGCGCCGGCCTCGGCCAACCGGCGCACACCACTCTCGTTCAGGCCGTAGCCCTCGCGCAGCCGATGCGGGATATGCAGCACCGGGTCGGCGCCGAGGGCGCGGAAGAAGCGCACCAGCACGGCGCTGCCGCTGATGCCGTCCACGTCGTAATCGCCGTGCACACCGATGCGCTCCCCGCGCGCCACGGCGGTCGCCAGGCGCTCGGCGGCGCGCCCCATGTCGCGGAAGAGCATCGGCGAGCGCAGATGCTCGGAGAGGCGGCCGTCGAGGTAGACCGCCGCGGCGGCGGGGTCTTCGATGCCGCGGTTGACCAGCAGTCGGGCGAGCAGCGGCGAGCAATGGAGCTCGCCGCGCAGCCGCTGCTCGATCTCGGGCTTGGGCGCCGCGACGCGCCACTGCGCGCGCGCCGCCTTCCAGACGCCCGAGCTGGACACCGCCCCTACGCCCGCCGCCGGGCTCCGGTCCCGCCTGATTCGAAGAACAGCACGATCGGCGAGGCGATGTAGATCGAGGAGTAGGTGCCGACCGTGAACCCGACCAGCAGCGCGAAGGCAAAGCCGTGAATGACGTTGCCGCCCAGCAGATACAGGGCGATGACGACGATCAGCGCCGTCCCCGTGGTGAGAATCGTGCGGCTGAGCGTCTCGTTGATGCTGCGGTTGATGACCTGCGCCAGGGAAGAGCGCCGATCCTTGCGCATGTTCTCGCGGATGCGGTCGGAGACGATCACGGTGTCGTTGACCGAGAAGCCGACGATGGTGAGCATGGCGGCGACGATGGTGAGGTCGAACTCGTAGTTCATCAGCACCAGGACGCCGAAGGTCAACAACACGTCGTGCAGCAACGCGACGCCGGCGCCGATGCCGAAGCGCCACTCGAAGCGCACCCAGATGTAGACGCCCATCATCAGCGTGGCGAACACCACCGAGAGAAGCGCCCGCTGGCGCAAGGCCTGTCCGACCAACGGCCCCACCGCCTCGATGCGCAGCACTTCGACCTTGTCCGCGCCGAAGGTCTTCTTCAGGGTCTCGGTGATATCGGTGGTAACCGACTCGACCTCGGTGCTCGACAGCGGCACACGGATAAGAAACTCGCTCTGCGCGCCGCGCAGCTCTTGGATCGATACGTTGGCGAATTCCGATCCGCGCAACGCGTCGCGCACCTGCTGCGTCGAGGTCGCCTCGGCGAGACGCACGTGCACCAGCGAGCCGCCCGAGAAATCGATGCCGAGATTGGGCCCGCCGCGCGCGACGGTGATCCCCAGGAGAACGACGACCAGGGCGATGGAGATGAGGATCGCCTTGGAGCGAAAGCTGACGAAGTCGATTTGGGTGCCGGGGCGAATCAATTCCATGACGTTAGATACTCACCTTCTGCAACATGCGCCGCGCCAGCAAGTGGTCGTAGATCACCCGTGTGCCGACCACCGAGGTAAAGACGCTGCTCATCAAGCCGATACACAGGGTGACGGCAAAGCCCTTGATCGGGCCGGAGCCGAATTGAAAGAGAATGACGCCGGAGAGGAACGTCGTCACGCTCGAGTCGAGAATCGCCGGCAGCGCGCGCTCGTAGCCAGCATCGATCGCCGCGCGCGCGCTCTTGCCGAGCCGCAGCTCTTCGCGAATGCGCTCGTTGATGAGCACGTTGGCGTCGACGGCCATGCCGAGCGTGAGCACGATGCCGGCAATGCCCGGCAGGGTCAGCGTCGCCTCGATCAGCGCCAACGTGGCAATGAGGATGACCACGTTCATCACCAACGCCAGGTCGGCCAGGAAGCCGGCGAACTTGTAGTAGACCAACATGAACACGATCACCAATCCGCCGCCGACGATGAACGAAATGACCCCGTCGCGGATCGAATCGCGGCCGAGCGACGGCCCCACCGTGCGCTCCTCGGCGATCGTCACCGGCGCCGGCAAAGCGCCGGTGCGCAGCACGATCGACAGATCGCGCGCCTCGTCGGCGGTGAAGCTGCCGCTGATGATCGCGCGGCCGCCACCGATGCGCTCCTGGATGACCGGAGCGGAGTAGATGGTGTTGTCGAGGATGATCGCCAGGCGGCGCTGCACGTTGGCGCCGGTGACATCCTCGAAAATCCGCGCCCCGCGGGCGTTGAAGCTCATCTCGACGATGCGACTGTTGGGCAACTCGCCCGGGCGTACCCGCGCCTCGGTCACGACGTCACCGGTCATCAGCGTGCGCGACTCGACCAGATAGGGCACGCCCTTGTGGCGGCCGCCGCTGTCGTCCTTCTCGACGCCGTAGAGAACCTGCGTGCCGGCCGCCACCGCCTTGCTGCCGTCGGCCATGGCCTGCACGTTCGGATCGTCGCGCACCAGCTTGAACTCCAGCACCGCGGTGCGCCCGATGAGTTGCTTGGCGCGCTGCGGGTCCTGAATGCCGGGCAACTGCACCAGAATGTCGCGCTCGCCCTGCCGCTGGATGATCGGCTCGCTGACGCCGAACTCGTCGATGCGGTTGCGGATGGTTTCGAGTGACTGATCGATCGACGCCTCGCGAATGCGGGCGACCTCCTTGGGGTCGAAACCCATCTGCTGCACGACCTCGCCATCGGAAGTCTGCGCATCGCCGAGGCGGAGGTTGGGGAACTGGTCCGCGACCACCTGGTTGAACTGCTCGCGCCCATCGACCGGAAATGCGACTTCCAACGCGTCGCCGACACGACCGACGCGCTTGACCTGCACCTTGGCCTTGGTCAGTTCGCGGCGCAGCTCCTCGCCGTTGACCTCGAGCGAGTTCTGCACGGCCTTGTCGATGTCGACGGTCAGAATCAGGTGCGTGCCGCCTTGCAAGTCCAGTCCCAGGCGAACCTTGCGCTCAGGCAGAAAGCCGATCGACGTGCCGAGCACCGAGGGGAGCATGTAGATCACTGCCACCAGCGTCAGCCCGGCGACGAGAAGCGTCCGATAACCGAGATAGCGATTGTTCACTTGTCCTTCTCTTTTCCCTTCTCCTTGTCTTCCCCGCGGGAGGCGGAGATGACGGAGCTGATCTGCGGCCGACTGACGCGCACTTTGACGTTGGGCGCGATCTCCAAGGTCACGACGTCATCGGCCATGGCAATGACCTTGCCGAACAAACCACCCGAGGTGATGACGTCGTCGTTCTTCTTCAAGTTCGCCAGCATGGCGGTATGTTCCTTGGCCTTCTGCTGCTGCGGGCGAATGAGCAGAAAGTAGAACACGACGAACACCAACAGGAGGGGGGCAAAGCTGACCAATGCCGGCGGGGCGCCCCCGGCCCCGGCCTGCGCGAATGCGGTGCCGATCATGCCGCCTCTCCCTGTTCGATCTGCTGGGCCATGCCGGTCGCCCACGCGGCGTAGTCCCCGGCGGCGATATGGGCGCGCGCCTGGCGCATGAGTCCCAGATAGAAATGGACGTTGTGCAAGCTGGCGAGCGTCGCGCCGAGCATCTCGCCGGCCGCGGCGAGGTGGCGCAGGTAGGCGCGCGAGAAGTGGCGGCAGGCGTAACAGGCGCAGTCGGGATCGACCGGGGCCGCATCGCGGGCGTAGCGCGCCAGGCGGATATTGAGGCGCCCGCGCGAGGTAAAACACATGCCGTTGCGCCCGTTGCGGGTCGGCAAAACACAATCGAAGAGATCGTACCCCATGGCCATGAATCGCAGCAGCTCCTGGGGCAAACCGACCCCCATCAAATAGTGCGGCCGCTCGTCCGGCAGCGCCGCAACGGTCACAGCCGCGAGGTCGTGCGTCACCCCGCGCTCTTCCCCTACGCTTAATCCCCCCACCGCATATCCTGGAAATTCGCAGGCAGCAAGCTGTGCGGCGTGCCGCGCGCGCAGATCGCCGAACAACCCACCCTGCACGATGCCGAACAGGAGCCGGCCGGGGAGCAGCGGTTGCGCCAACGAGCGCGCCGCCCAGGCCGAGGTCCGCTCCATCGCCGCCTCGGCCGCGGCGCGGTCGGCGCCGGCCGGCAGGCACTCGTCGAGCGGCATCAGCACGTCGACGCCCATCGCGCCCTGCAGCGCGATGACGTCCTCCGGCGTCAAGAAGCGGCGCGACCCGTCGAGGTGCGAGCGAAACGCCACACCGTCGTCCGACACGGTGCGCAACGCCGAGAGGCTGAGAATCTGATAGCCCCCGCTGTCGGTGAGGATGGCGCCTTCCCAACCCATGAAGCGGTGCAAGCCACCGAGCGCGGCGATGATCTCGGCGCCGGGGCGCAACGACAGGTGGTACGCGTTGGCCAGCACCATCGACGCCCCCGCCTCTGCCACATGCGCCGGCGTCAGGCCCTTCACCGTGCCCTGCGTGGCGACCGGCATGAACGCCGGCGTGTCCACCGGCCCGTGCGCGGTCGACAGCCGGCCGCACCGGGCCTGGGAACCGCCATCGCGCTGCAAGACCTCGAAGACGCGCGCGGCCGGGGCCGGCGCGCTCATAGGATCAGCATCGCGTCGCCATAGCTGTAGAAGCGGTACCCCGCCTGCACGGCGGCCGCATAGGCGGCGAGGACGCGCTCGCGCCCGGCGAAGGCGCTGACCAGCATCAGCAAGGTCGACTTCGGCAGGTGAAAGTTGGTGAACAGCGCGTCGACGACGCGGAAGCGATGGCCGGGGGTGATGAACGCGCCGGCGCGCAGCGGGCCTGCCGCAACGGCGCCGCCCGACTGCGCGGCCGACTCCAGGGCGCGAGTGGTGGTCGTGCCCACGGCGACGACGCGCCGCCCCTCCGTCTTGGCGCGCTGCACGGCTGCCGCGGTGGCGGTGGGGATGGAGGCTGACTCGGGCTCCATGTGGTGGGCGCCGACGTCGTCCTCGCGCACGGGGAGGAAGGTCCCCGGTCCGACGTGCAGGGTCAACCAGGCCAGCTCCACCCCCGCCCCTTGCAGCGCCGCCAGGTGCTCGCGCGTGAAGTGCAAGCCGGCCGTGGGTGCCGCCACCGCACCCGGCGCGGCGGCAAAGACGGTCTGGTAGCGCTCGGTGTCGAGCGGCAATGCGCCGTCCGGGCGTTTGATGTACGGCGGCAGCGGGATCTCGCCGTGCGTCGCCAGCAGCGCCCCGACGTCGCAATCGGCGGCAAACCGCACCGTGTAGCGGCCATTGCCCGGCGCCGCGACGACCTCGGCCGCACCGCCGTCGGGCAATTGCAGCGCCGCGCCGGCGCGCAGCCGCTTGGCCGGCTTGCCGAGACAATCCCAGGCCCCCGCCGCGTCGCACTCGAGCAGCAGCAGTTCCACGGCGGCGCCGCTGCCGCTGCGCGCGAACAGCCGCGCCGGACGCACACGCGTGTCGTTGAGCACCAGCAAGTCGCCGCGGCGCAGCAGCGCCGGCAGGTCGCGCACGGCGCCGTGGGTGATCCCCGCGGCGTGTCGATCGAGCACCATCAACCGCCCGCCGTCGCGCGCCGGCGGCGGCGTCTGCGCGATCAGCGCCGGCGGCAGATCGTAGTCGAAGTCGGCAAGGCACAGCGCCGCAGCGCTGCGCTCACCGGTCTGCGCGACCAGTTGCATGGCTCGAATTCCACTCGAATTCAAAATGAAGAGGGCACCCGAATCAGGTGCCCCAGGGTGACTCCGACACTGGCGGCGCTAAACCACATGGGTCGGAGCGAGTCAATTGGCTCGCGGCGGGCCGCCGGGGCCCCCGGCGTCAGACCTTGTTCCCTCCCGGCGCCTTGGTGAAGGGCGCAAAGAGGTCGACCGGGACCGGGAACACCGTCGTCGAGGGGTTCTCCGACGCCAACTCGACCAGCGTCTGCAAGAAGCGCAGCTGCAGCGCGATCGGATGCTGGCGGATGATCGCCGCGGCCTCGGTCAACCGCTCGGCGGCCTGGAACTCGCCCTCGGCGTTGATCACCTTGGCGCGCCGCTCGCGCTCCGCCTCGGCCTGGGCCGCCATGGCGCGCTGCATCTCCTGCGGCAGATCGATGTGCTTGAGCTCGACCGTGACCACCTTGATCCCCCACGGGTCGGTCTGCGTATCGAGAATCTCCTGGATGTGCTGGTTGATCTTGTCGCGCTCGGCCAGCAGCTCGTCGAGCTCGCGCTGGCCGCAGACGCTGCGCAGCGTGGTCTGCGCCAACTGAGAGGTGGCGAACAAGTAGTCGACGACTTCCACCACCGCTTTGTTGGGATCGACGACGCGGAAGTACAGCACCGCGTTCACTTTGACCGAGACGTTGTCCTTGGTGATGACGTCCTGCGACGGAATGTCCATCGTCACGGTGCGCAGGTCGATGCGCTGCATGCGTTCGATCATCGGGATCACGTAGATCAGCCCCGGTCCGCGGAAGCCGACCAGCCGGCCGAGGCGGAAGACGACGCCGCGCTCGAATTCCTTCAGGATCTTCAGCCCGCTGAAGACCGCTGCGAGCAGGAAGATCACCGTGGTGGCTAGTGAACCGAGCATATCGTTTCTCCTCGCCGCGTCGCCGCACTCATCGGTGGCGGCGCACGCGCATGTGCATCCCCTCGACTTTGATCACCTCGATCCGATCGCCGACCTCGAGCGGCTCGTCCGCCGCGGCGTCCCAGTACTCGCCATGGACGAACACCTTGACCCGGCCGTCCGTCAGCGCCCGGCGCACCTCGCCGCGCTCTCCCGCCATCCCCTCGGCCCCCGACGCCGGTTGCCGGCGCTGCGCCCGCACCACCAGCCACCCCACGACCGCGGTGAAGCCACCGAGGCTGAGCGCCGCCGCCGCGATGATGCCGCGGTCGACCCCCATCGTCGATTCCGGGGTGTCGAACAGCAGCAGCGAGCCGAGCACGAACGACACCATGCCGCCGATGCCGACGACGCCGAAGCTGGGCAGGAACATCTCGGCGATCAACAGCAGGACGCCGAGCGCGATCAGCGCCAGGCCGGTGTAGTTGATCGGCAAGACTTGCAAGGCACTCATCGCCAGGAGCAGGCAGATCGCCCCGGCGATGCCGGGGAACATCAGGCCGGGGTGCGTGAACTCGACGTACAGGCCGAGGATGCCCGCCATCATCAGGAGATAGGCGAGATTGGGGTTGGCGATGACGTTGAGAATCTTCTGCCGCAGGCGCATCTCGTGGCGCTCCACGACGGCGCCCGCCGTCGCCAGCGCGATGCGCTGGCCGTCCACCTCGACCTCGCGCCCGTCGACCTGGCGCAGCAGATCGCCGAGATCGGCGGCGACCAGGTCGACCACCTTGAGCTTGACTGCCTCGCGCTCGGTGATCGACACGCTCTCGCGCACCGCCTTCTCCGCCCACTCGGCGTTGCGGCCGCGCTGCTGGGCGATGGTGCGGCTGAGCGAGGCGGTGAAGTTCTCGACCTTCTCGCCCATGTCGCCGTCGATGGTCTCGCCCTGCCCGCCGACCGGATGCGCGGCGCCGATGTTGGTCCCCGGCGCCATGACCGCGACATGGCCGGCCATGGTCACGAAGACGCCGGCCGAGGTCGCCCCGGCCCCGCTCGGCGCCACGTAGACGATCACCGGTATCGCCGATCCGAGCATGTCCTTGACCATCACCTTGGTCGACTCGAGCAGGCCGCCCGGCGTATCGAGCTGCAGCACGACGGCCGCCGCGCCGTTGGTCTTGGCGGCGTTGATGCCGTCGCGCAGATAATCCGCCGTCGCCGGGTTGATACCGCCGTCGATTTCCAGCAGCAGCACCGGCCGCCCATCGCCCCGGCGCGGCGCCGCCGCGCGCGGCGCGGGGCTGGCCGCGACGGCCGGCGTCGCCTTCGCCTGGACCGTGGACTTCGCCGGCGCGCTCACCGCCAGCGCCAGCCCGGCCACCGCCACCAG
Organism: uncultured Binatia bacterium (SeqCode); assembly: GCA_964455095.1. Lineage (GTDB taxonomy): Bacteria > Desulfobacterota > Binatia > HRBIN30 > CADEER01 > CAYVUV01. The sequence continues at coordinate 2,125 of CAYVUV010000211.1, read as the reverse complement.
CCCGCTCAGCGCCGCGCGGCGCCTCATACCGGCAGCCCGAGCTCGGCCATGACCACCTTGATGTCGGCCCACACCAACTTCTTGTCGCCGGGGGTGCGCAGCAGGTAGGCGGGATGAAAGGTCGGCATCACCTTGATGCCGCGGTGCTCGTGCCAGACGCCGCGCATGCGTGTGATCGGCGTGCGCACGCCGAGCAGCGTCTGCGCCGCGAACGTGCCCAGGGCGACGATGACGCGCGGCTCGACCAGCTCGATCTGGCGCCAGAGAAAGGGCATGCAGCGCTCGATCTCGTCGGGCTCCGGGTTGCGGTTCTCGGGCGGCCGGCACTTCACCACGTTGGCGATGTAGACGTCGGAGCGCTCCAGCTTCATGCCCTTGGTGATGATCTCGGTGAGCAGCTGGCCGGCCTTGCCGACGAACGGCTCGCCTTTCAAGTCCTCGTCGCGCCCCGGCCCCTCGCCGACGAACATCAGATCCGCCTGCGGATTGCCGACGCCGAAGACGAGGTTGGTGCGGCCGCCGCCGAGCTTGCAGCGCTGGCAATCGCCGATGTGCGCGCGCAGCGCCTCGAGCGACGCCGCCTGCCCGATGCCGGGATCGGCAAATAAGCTGCGCGGCGGAGCGGCCGTCACCACAGACTCCGCTGGCCGCACCACTGGAGCTGGCTCGGGCTGCGCCGGCGGCGCCGGGGCCGCGGCCGCCGGCATCCAGCGCACACCGCTGGCGCGTTGCCGCTCGGCCAGCGCGCGCACGCTCTCCAGCACCTGGAGCAAGGCCGCTTGAGGCGACTCTTCCAGCGTACTAGCATCGACGTCTGTGTCGCTCTTTTGCACCCTGCTGGTCGGCTTGCTGCTGATTCCCGACCCCGCGTCTGCCTGGGGGCCCATCAGCCATCTGGCGCACGGCTCGGAAATGTTGAAGGACGTTACCATCCTGGGTGCGGCCCTACAACAATTGCTGCGCCGCTATCCGATGGAATACCTCTACGGCTGCATCGGCGCCGACATCACGCTGGGCAAGAAGTACACGCGGGCGATGCAGGCGCACTGCCACTCCTGGGAAATCGGCTGGCAGATCGTCGGCGCGGCGCAGTCGGAGGGCGAACGCGCCTTCGGCTACGGCTACCTCAGCCACCTCGCCGCCGATGTGTGCTCGCACAACCATTTCGTCCCCACCCAACTGGTGGTCAGCTACCGATCCCGCGCCCTGCGCCACGTGTACTGGGAAGCGCGCTTCGACAGCATGCAGGAAATGGAGTACCGCGGCATCCTGCACGACTTGCGGCAGCAGGAGTTTCCCGCCTGCGACGCGCTGGTGCAGCGCGTCGTGGCGCGCACGATCTTCTCCTTCCGCACCAACAAGCGGATCTTCGACTCGGTGCTGGCCTTTCACGACTGGGACAACTGGCACCGCATGGTGCAGGCGGTGTCGACCCGTTCGCAGCACCGTCTGCCGCACGCCGTCGTGCCGCGCTACAACACGGTCTGCCACGCCAACATCACCGACCTGTTGCAGCACGGCCCGCGTGCCGCCTGTCAGAACGCCGACCCTACCGGACTGGAGATGTTGACCCTGGCCAAGCGCGTGCGCCGCTCGCTGAAAGCGCTGCAGCGCCGGCAGCAGATCGGCCCTGCCCTGCGCCGCCGCCTCGAGCAGCTCAACGAGCGGCCGGAGCTACCGCTTGCCGCGGCGCCGCCGCGGGCTCGCGCCCGCGCTTGACCGGCGCGCCCGCGTCGCCGCCGTTCCACCGCGCACGGCGAGCACGCGGTCGAGGATGGCGTCGGCGACCTCGTCCTTGCTCGCCAACCCGACCTCGCGCGCCCCGCGCCGGTCGATGATCACCACCGCATTGGTGTCGACCTCGAAACCGGTGTCGGCGCCGCCGACGTCGTTGGCGACCACCATGTCGAGCTGCTTCTCGCGCAGCTTGCGGCGCGCGTGCGCCACCACCTGCTCGGTCTCGGCGGCAAAGCCGACCACGAAACGATCGCCCGCCTGCCCGGCCAGCTCGCCGAGGATGTCGACCGTGCGCTCGAGCTCGATCTGCACCGGCCCGGCGGTCTTCTTCAGCTTCTGCGCCGCCGGGTGCGCCGGGCGATAGTCGGCCACCGCCGCCGCCATCAGC
>CAYVUV010000210.1:0-2395 GCA_964455095.1 uncultured Binatia bacterium (SeqCode) | reverse complement strand
ACCTCCCCCTAACCCCCTCCTTGGAAAGGAGGGGGAACAAGCACCTGGAGGATAGATGGCGAAACCGCGATGGATGGGATGGGTCGTAGTGAGTGCGGCATTGTGTGCCGCGCCGGTGCGGGCGGCCGATATCGCCCTCGTGGCGCAGATCAACGGCGCGCCGACGCTCACGCGCGGCGCCAAGACTGAGCCGCTGCAGCGCGGCGCCGCGTTGGCTGCGGGTGATGTCGTCGAGACCGACGCCAGCTCGAAAGCGAAGCTGCTGTTGGTCGACGACTCGGTGCTGGCGATCGGTCCGAAGAGCCGCGTGCAGCTCGATGCCGTGGCCGTCGACGCGGCCAAGCGGACGCTGCGCATGCAGGTGGCGGTGGGCCGCTTCAAGCTGGCGATCGCGAAGTTCTTCGGCGGCGCCACCGAGGCGGAGATTCGGACGCCGACGTCGGTGATCGGCGTGCGCGGCACGGTGCTGTGGGGCGACACCGACCTCGATGCGATCTGCGCCCTCGACGGCACCATCGAGGTGCGCGCGCTGACCGGCAGCGCCGACCCGGCGCGGCTCGGTGCCGGTGAATGCGTCACCCGCATGGCCGCCGGGAAGACCGACCCGCTGAAACCCACGGCCGAGGATCTGGCGGCGTACCTGCGCGAGGTCACGCTCGAGTAGCCGTGAAGCACGCCGGACCACAGGCGCTCGACGCGCTCGAGGATCTCCTCGTTGTGCTGCGCGCGCAGCCGGGGTTGCGCGAGAAGACGCGCGGCGCATTCTATCGCGGCTCGGTCGCCTTTCTGCACTTTCACGAGGATGCCGCCGGCCTGTTCGCCGACGTCAAGATCGACGGCGAGTTTCAGCGCCTGCCGGTGAACAGCGCCGCCGAACGCCGGTGCCTGCGCGCGCTGGTCGCCGCGGCGGTCGCGGCAGGACGCCGCTCATGAGCGCGCAGACCGCGGGCGGCCAGCCCGCGACGCTGACCTGGCGCGTCGTGCAGCTGCTGATCCGGATGCAGTGGCCGCTGCGGCTGATCGGCAGCCTCGGCAAGGACAACCCGTTTCGGCCCGAGCGCCGCATCGACCCGTACCCGGCCTACCACGCGCTGCGCGCCCAGGCGCCGGTGTACTGGCACCCCGGGCTGCGCATGTGGATCCTCACCCGCCACGCCGACATCGCCGAGGTGCTGCGCGACGCGCGCTTTTCGGTCGACCGCACCAGGACCCAGATCTTCAAACTGCTCGATCCCTTCCGGCCTTTGAGCCCCGACTTCACCAACGTCGTGCTGCGCAGCCTGCTGATGCTCGATCCGCCGGAGCACACGCGCATCCGCACGCTGGTCAACAAGGCCTTCACGCCGCGCGTCGCCGAAGCCCTGCGGCCGCGCGTGCGGCAGCTCGTCGACGAGCTGCTCGACGCGGTCGAACCGCACGGACGGATGGAGCTGATCCACGACCTCGCCTATCCCCTGCCGGTGATCGTCATCGCCGAGCTGCTCGGCGTGCCGGCGGAGGATCGGGCCCAGTTCAAGGAGTGGTCGGACGAGCTGACAGTACTGCTCGACCCGATCCAGGACACCACCGGCATGGTGCGCGCGCAGGCGGCGTTCACCGCCATGCGCGCCTACTTCCTCGCCATCTTCGCCGCCCGCCGGCGCGAGCCGCGCGGCGATCTGATCAGCGCCCTGGTCGCCGTCGAGGAGCAGGGCGCGCGCCTGTCCGAGACCGAGCTCATCGCCGTCTGCGGCCTGATCCTCGGCGCCGGCCACGAGACGACGACCAACCTGATCGGCAACGCCGTCATCGCGCTGCTGCGCAATCCGGACGAGCGCCAGCGGCTGTGCCGCGAGCCGGAGCGCATCGCCAGCGCCGTCGAGGAATTCCTGCGCTACGACAGCCCGGTGCAGGCCACCGACCGCGTCGCCCTCGCCGACTGCGAGATCGGCGGCCGGCGCATCCGCGCCGGGCAAGTCGTCAGCTTGCTGCTCGGCGCCGGCAACCGCGACCCGGCGCAGTTCCCCAACCCCGACCGCCTCGACATCGCGCGCGCCGACAACCGCCACCTGTCATTCGGCCAGGGCATCCACTTCTGCCTCGGCGCCGCCCTGGCCCGCGTCGAAGCCCAGGTCGCGATCAGCGCCCTGCTGCGCCGCTTCCCGCATTTCCACGGCGACCCGAGCGGCTGCCACTGGAAGCAGTCGATGGTGCTGCGCGGGGTGGAGGAATTGCACCTGGATCTGACCGGCAGCGCGGCGAATTGACCTCAGGTTCCCCCTTCTTACCAAGGAGGGGGTTAGGGGGAGGTTCATCGCGCGTCGAGGGGCGCCCCCCCCCGCCCCCCCCGGGGGAGGGGGGGGGGGGGGGGGGGGGGGGGAAAGGGGGGGGGGGGCGGGGGGGGGGGGGAAAAAAA
>CAYVUV010000209.1:0-18406 GCA_964455095.1 uncultured Binatia bacterium (SeqCode) | reverse complement strand
GCCGAGGTGCTGCGCCTCGGGCACTGCGTGATGCAGACCCCGCATCACTCGCGCATGCTGCTCTGGCTGCTGCGCACCTTCGGCCTCATCGTGTCGGACTACCAGGTCCTCGAGCACCTTCCGCAGGGCGGGCCGGTCATCGCCTTCATCCGCTGCGACCGCGGCGCGACGCCGGCCGACCACCACACTATCGCCCTCGGCGCCGGACCCGCCGACAGCTTCGAGCACGCGGCGTTCGAGGTGCAGGATCTCGACGCCGTCGGCGCCGGCGGTGCCTATCTGCAGGCGCGCGGCTGGAAGCATGCCTGGGGCATCGGCCGGCACATCCTCGGCAGTCAGATCTTCGACTACTGGCGCGACCCCGACGGCATGATGGTCGAGCACTTCGCCGACGGCGACCTGTTCGACGCCAGCGTGCCCACTGCTACCAGCGCCTTCGGCCGCCAGTCGCTGGCGCAGTGGGGCCCGGCGCTGCCGGGCGATTTCATCGACGCCTCGCTGTCGCCGCAGAAGCTCATGCAGCTCATGTCGGCGCTGCGCCACAGTGAAGACCTCAGCCTGCGCAAGCTGAAGGCGATGAAGGAAGCGCTGGCGCGCTGAGCGCCGCGCACAAAGGGGGAACGCGGCGATGGCGGTGAACGTCCTCCACTACCGGCACGGCGGCCAGACGGCGTGGGGTGTTGTGCGCGACGGGCGCATCGCTCCCGTTCCCGGCACCTATCAGACCACCGGCGATTTCGTCCGCGACGGCGCGGCGCGGGCGCGCACGCTCGGGGCGTCGAGTGCGACGCTCGAGATCAGCGCCGTCGAAGTGCTGAGCCCGGTGACGCGCAATCAGCAGTTCATCTGCCAGGCGATCAACTACCGCAGCCACATGCGCGAGTCGGGCATCGATCCCGACCAACAGCCCTACAACATCCTGTTCCGCAAGGCGTCGTCGTGCATCGTGCCGGCGCACAGCGACATCGTGCGCCCGCGCCACGTCGAGCTGCTCGATTACGAGATCGAGATCGGTCTGGTGTTCGGGCGGGAAATCACCGCACCCATCGAGGTCACGGCGGCGAACCTGCACGACTTCGTCGCGGCGCTGGTCGTCGTCAACGACGTCAGCGCGCGCGATGTGCAGCTGCCGCAGTCGCAGTTCTACAAAGGGAAGAGCTATCGCACCTTCGGCCCCGTCGGGCCCTACCTGACCCTGGTCGACGCGGCCGACCTGGCGCGCTTCGACGCGCTGCGCTTGTCGCTGTCGGTGAACGGCGAGGAGCGGCAGAACAGCCTCGCCGCCGAGATGGTCTTCAAGCCAGTGCCGACGCTGGCGGAGTTGGCGCAGGTGCAGGACGTCTTCCCCGGCGACCTGCTCGCCACCGGCACCCCGGCCGGATGTGCCGCGCGCGCGCCGGGCAAGACAATCATGCTGATCGGCAGCCTGCTGCCCGAGCGCGTCAAGTGGGCCAACTTCGTCAAAATGGGCCGCCAGAATTCGCGCTACCTCAAGCCCGGCGACCGGATCCGCGCCACCATCCGCACCGACGACGGCCAGATCGATCTCGGCGTGCAGGAGAACCGCATCGTCGCCGCGTGAACGGGCATGGCCGACGCACCCCCCATCACCCTCTACGACTTTCCCGGCTCGCCCTGTGCGCGGCGGGTGCGCATCACCCTGATCGAGAAGGGACACCCATACCGCACGGTGTTGGTCGACCTGTCGCGTTTGGAGCAGAAAGACCCGGCGTACCTGCGCCTCAACCCGAACGGGGTCGTGCCGACGCTGACGCACGGCGAGCGGGTGCTGTACGAGTCGAACGTCATCACCGAATACCTCGACGACGTGCTGCCCGATGTGCGCCTCTATCCGGACGACGCCTGGGAGCGCGCCCAGGTGAAGGCGTGGCAGGCCTTCGAGCTGTCGCTGGCCAAGGACTACCGGCCGCTGATGTACCAGCGCCTGCTCGGGCCGATCGTGCGCCTGACGCGCACGCTGGACGAAGCCCTGGCGATCGCGCGGCGCTCGACGACCAACCCGTTCGACCTCGAGTGGGAGCGCAAGGTCTGGAGCCTGGCGGTGCTGACACCGGACGAAGAGGCGGCCTGCGCCGAGCGGTTGTACGAGCGCGTCGCGTTGCTCGAACGCGCGCTGGCCGGCAAGCAGTTCCTGGTCGGCGACCGCTTCACGCAAGCCGAGATCTCGCTCTTTCCGCGCCTGCGCATGTATCCGTACGTGCAGCTGCCGATTGCGGCGGATCGGTTTCCCAACGTCGCGGCCTGGATGGCGCGGCTCGAACAGCGGCCGTCCTTTGCGCAGAGCTTGTTCAGCTCCGACCGCGGCATGCAGTCGCTCAGCCGCACCGGCGTCGTGCCATGGATCGCCGCGCGGCTGAAACGGCCGCCGCAGAGCTGGAGCCCGAGCGAGCGCCTGCGCGTGCGCGCGGCGCGCTGGTTCTTTACCCGCATGACGGCGCGCGGCGACGACGTCGCCCAGGCGAAGAAGCAGGTGGCGCGGCGCGCCGAACCGCCCGCGTACAGCGGGACCTACATCGCCGCCGGTCGCGCGCGGCCGGCAGCGGCACCCCACCCCGAGCCGCTGACGCTGTACGACTCGCCGTGGTCGCCGTCGTGCCGGCGCGTGCGCATCCTGCTGCGCGAGATGGGGCTGAGCTGGACGGCGCGGGCGGTGGACCTGACGCGCCTGGAGCACAAGCGGCCGCCGTTCACTTCGCTCAACCCGAGCGGCGAGGTGCCGGTGCTGGTGCACGGCGCGCGCGTGCTCTGCGACTCCGCCCTGATCGGCGAGTATCTCGACGACATGTTTGCGAGCGCCGGCCGGCCGAGCCTGTTCCCGCGCGATGCCTATGCGCGCGCGCAGGCGAAGATGTGGGTTGCCTGGGACCAGGCGCTGCACAAGGAGTGGCGGCCACTGTGGCTCCATGCCGTCGTCGGACCACAGCTGCGAGCCGACGGGCGAGGTGCCGCGGCGTTACCAGAGGCAGATGAGAAGTTGCTGCGCGAGGAACTGGGGCGCAAGCTGGCGCGTCTGGAGCAGGCGCTGGCGGACCGCGCTGTGTTGGTCGGCGACGCGGTGAGCATCGCCGACATCGCCTGTTTCTCGCGCCTTGAAATGTTCCCGGCACTGGGAATTCCCATCGAGGCCGACCCGTTGCCGAACATCTGCCGCTGGATGGCGGCGCTCGCCCGCCGGCCCGCCTTTGGTCCCGAACCCACCGGCCGCGACGCGGCGGCCTGAGCGCTTGGCCGCACGGTGGGCGATGAGGTATCAGTGCCGCGCTCGCCAGCGAAAACCCGGCGGGCAGCGACGGCTGAGATGAAGGCGCCAGCGTGACCAAAGGCAGTAAGCAGCGGTTGTTTGCCGCCGTCGCGATCGCGCTCGCCTGCGCGGTGCCGTACCTGATGGCGGAGGGCATCTACTCGCTCGTCAAAGGCGCCGACGCCGCCACCAGCTTTTCCTACGCCGCCTATCAGTCCCTGTTCGTCGACCGCGCCGTCACCGCGCTCGACCCGCGCGATCCCAACACCTGGATGATCACCGATGTGCGGCAGATCCAGGCGCTGATCGCGCCGATGAAGGCGAGCGGCGTCGGCCTGGGCAACTCGCCGTTTTCCGAGCTGAAGGGCGACGACGTGGCGATCAATCGCGAGGAGGGCGGCTGCCTGGTGCAGAAACCCAACTTGCGCAAGACGATGTCGTACCTGCGCTCGAACCTGTTCAATCCCTTCGACCAGATGACGTACTTCTACGACGCCGAGCGCACGCTGCCGCCGGAGGTCGCCGCGTTCTTCGACCGCTACGGCTTCCGGCGCGTGCAGCTGACCACCAACGAGCACGGCGAGCGCCTGACCCTGCCGCGCGTCGAGGCGGCCGACATCGTGCTGGTGGCCGGCGACAGCGTCGCCAACGGCGTCATGCTCGACGATGCCGAGACGCTCGCCTCACAGCTGCAGGCGGCCGACGCCGCGCACCGCTACGTCAACCTCGGCATCGCCCGCGCCGCCGCCGCCGATGTGCTGTGCGCCCTCGACCGCGCCGCCACGCGCTACGCCGGGCACATCCGCGAGATCATCTATGTCTTCTGCGAGAACGATTTCGATGACACCCTCCCGTACGGGACACCGGCGACGCTGAGCGCCGCCCTGGCCGATCGCGCACGACAGTTCGGCGTCGAACGCGTCGTCTTCCTGTACGTGCCGTACATCTACAACGTCGCGCCCGAGATCACGCGCATCCGCGGCCACACGCACCGCGCCTTCCCGACCTACAGTGAGCCCAAGCGCGAGCTGCTGCGCCTTGTCGCCGCGGCGGGATTCTCCGTCGTCGACTTCCTCGACATCGCCAACGAGCAGCGCACCGCCGGCGCCACCCAGTTCGCGCCCCTCGCCCTGTACGTCGACCACACCCACATGTCGCCGCTCGGCGTCGCGCGCGTGGTCGCGCGCATCACCGCGCTGGGCACGCCGGCCGCCGTCGCCGAGGATTGAAGCCCGCCGGGGCGATGGACTAGGAGGGACGGTGGAACAACCCAAGTCTTTTTCGCGTCTTCGCGGCTTCGTGTGAGCCCGAAGCAATGAGCCTCACGCGAAGGGCGCGAAGCCGCGAAGGTACCACGAGGAGCACAGCATGGACGTAGGGCTCGGCATCATTTTCCAGGGCACCGACAAGCGGCGCAGTGACCACGAGGTGTACCAGAACGAGTTGCGCCTCGGCGGGTTGGCGGAGGGGCTCGGGTTCCAGTCGATCTGGGGCGTCGAGCACCACTTCACCGATTACACCATGTGCCCCGACGTGCTGCAGCTGCTCACCTGGTTCGCCGCGAAGAGCGAGACCCTGCAGCTCGGCTCGATGGTGGTGGTGCTGCCGTGGCACGATCCGATGCGCGTCGCCGAGCAGGTGACCATGCTCGACAACCTCTCGAACGGGCGCCTGATCCTCGGCCTCGGCCGCGGCCTCGGGCGGGTGGAGTTCGAGGGCTTCGGGGTCGACATGAACCACAGCCGGGCCATCTTCGTCGAGTCGGCGCAGATGCTGCTGAAGGGGCTGGAGGACGGCTTCTGCGAGTTCGACGGCGTGCACGTCAAGCAGGTGCGCCGTGAGATCCGGCCGCGCCCGTTCAAGACCTTTCGCGGCCGCACCTACGCCGCCGCCGTGTCGCCCGAGTCGTCGCGCATCATGGCCGAGCTCGGCATCGGGCTGTGCATCATTCCGCAGAAGCCGTGGGAGGTCGTGGCGGCGGAGCTGGAGGCGTACCGCACCGTCTACCGCGAGGTGAATCACGCCGAGGCGCCGGCGCCGATCGTCGGCGCCTGGACGTTTTGCGACGAGGATCCGCAGCGGGCGCGCGAGATGGCCGTGCGCTACATCGGCGGCTACTGGCGCACCGTGGTCGATCACTACGAGCTGGTCGGCGACCATCTAACCAGGACGCTGGGCTACGAGAGCTACGCCAAGCTGCAGGAGATCACCACGGCGCCCGGCGGGCTCGACGCGTTGGTCGAGTTCTTCCTCGGCATCCAGGTGTGGGGCACGCCGCAGCAGTGCTACGACAAGATCCTCGAGATCCGCCGCATCACCGGCGCCGGCGCCTTCAACGGCATCTTCAGCTACGCCGGCATGCCGTACGACGACGCCGAGCGCAGCATGCGCCTGTTCGCCCGCGATGTCCTGCCGCGCCTGCGCGCCCTCGACGCCGCGCCGCTCGGCGCCGCGCGCCCGGCGGCGGCGTAGCCGGTCACCGCACCTGCTTGCGGAAGAACGTCGTCGCCAGGCCGAGGATGACGACGCCGTAGACGAGCAGGATCAACGCCTCGTCCCACAGCTCGGCGAGTCCCACTCCCTTGAGGAAGATGCCGCGCGCGATGGTCAGGTAGTAGCGCAGTGGCACCAGATAGGTGAGCTTCTGGACCGTCTCCGGCATGCTGGCGATGGGGAACATGAAGCCGGAGAAGAACATGTTGGGCAGGATGACGAATTGCCCGGCCATCGAGGCCTGCTGTTGCGTGTTGGAGATCGCCGATACCACCAGCCCCATGCCGAGACAGGTGAGGATGAAGAGGCCGGTGAGCCCGATGAGCAGCGGCAGGCTGCCGCGGATGTCGACGTCGAACCAGTAGGTGCCGACCAGGATGACGACGCTGATGTTGACGTAGCCGAGGAAGATGAATGGGATCGCCTTGCCGAGGATGAACTCGAAGCGCCGGATGGGCGAGACCAGGATCTGCTCGATGGTGCCGCGCTCCTTCTCCTTGACGATGGCGATGGCGGTGAGAATGACCAGCGACTCCATCAGCAGCACGCAGATGATGCCCGGCACCATGAAGTTCACCGCCCGCAGCGAGGGGTTGAACCACACGCGCGGCTCGGCGGTGACCAGCGGGGCGCGGGCGATCAGTCGCTCGCCGCCGCCGCCGGGCATCAGGATATCGATCGACTGCCCGAGCGTGGCCTGCTCGAGATAGGCGACGGCAATGGTGGCGGTGTTCGAGTTACTGCCGTCGATCGCCACCATCACCGAGGCCGGCGGGCGCTTGAGCTGGGCAGCGAAGTCGGGCGGGATGACCAGCGCCACGCGCACCCGGCCGCGGTCGAGCAGGCCGTCGACGTCGCCGACGCGGTCGCAGCGCTCGCGAACGCGGAAGTAGCCGCTGCGCTCGAGTTGCTCGGTGTAGGCGCGGCTCTCGGCGGTGTGGCTGAAGTCGCAGACGGCGAGCGGGATGTGGTCGATATCGGTCGCCACCACGTAGCCGAAGATGAACAGCTCGATCACCGGCATGAGCAACACCAGACCGAACATGCGCCGGTCGCGGCGGATCTGGATGATTTCCTTGCCGACGATCTGGGCGATGCGTGCCAGCGATGCCCGCATGGGGCTACTCCAGCGAATCGCTGAAGCGCGAGGCGCTCAGCCCGACGATGGCGACGGCGAACAGGGTGAGAAAGAACGCGTCGGGCCACAACACCTCGAGTCCGACGCCCTTGAGATAGATGCCGCGGATGGCGTTGACGAAGTAGCGGCCGGGGAAGAAGTAGGTGATGACCTGGATCGGGATCGGCATGTACTCGATCGGAAAGACGAAGCCGGAGAGCAGGACGGACGGCAACAGGGAGAGGAACACGGCGGCGATCATCGCCGTCTGCATGTTGTCGGCGATGGTGGAGACGAAGACCCCGACACCGAGCGAGCAGATCAGGTAGAGCAGCGAGAAGACGGCGAGGTGCGCCAGACTGCCGCGGATCGGCACCTCGAAGAGCAGGTACCCGGCGGCGATGATGATCGCCAGGTCGATCACGGCGATGACGACGTACGGGATGATCTTGCCGACCATCATCTCCAGCGGCCGGATCGGCGAGACGAGGATCTGCTCCATCGTGCCGCGCTCCTTCTCCTTGACGATGCTGAGCGCGGTGAGGATGGCGCCGACGATCATCATGATGACGGCGATGACGCCGGGGACGATGAAGTTGACGCTTTTCAGCTCGGGGTTATACCAGATGCGGCTCTCGACCTCGATCGGCGAGGCCAGCGCCGCGTCGCGGCTGCGGCTGGCCTCGAAGCGGTTGACGATGGCGAGCGCGTAGCCCTGCGCGATCGTCGCCGTGTTGGCGTCGGAGCCGTCGATCAGCACCTGCACCGCGGTCGGCTGCCCGGCGCGCAGGCGACCGGCGAAGTCGCGCGGAATCACCGCGGCGGCGCGCGCCGCTTCGGTGGTGAGGTCGCGCTCGACATCGCGGTCGGTGTGGGCGCTGCGCACGATGTGGAAATAGCCCGAGCGGCTCAGCTGCTCGATGAGGTCGCGGCTCTCGGGCGTCTCACTGTAGTCGAGCACGGTCAACGCGACGTGGTCGACGTCGTAGCGGATGCCGTAGCCGTACATGATCAGCATGCTGATCGGGTACAAGAAGGTGAGGAACAGGCTGCGGCGGTCGCGCAGCACGTCGATGAACTCGCGCCGCATGATCGCGCGCACGCAGCGCACGGCGCGGCGCAGCCGCGACTCAGGCGCGGACATTGCCGTTCCGCCCGCTCGCGGTCGCCGCCGCGGCGCGCTCGGCCGTGCTGCCTTCGATGATGGCGACGAAGGCGTCCTCCAGCGATGGCTCGATGCGCTCGAGACGCAGCAGCGCGATGCCGCGCTGCTGCAGCAAGCCGGCGATTGCTTCCCGCGCCGCGGTTTCGTCCTCGGCGACGACGTGCAGCGCATTGCCGAACAGCGCGACGCCGGCGATCGCCGGCGCGTCCTTCAGCACGGCATAGGCGCCCATCAGGTCGCCGCACTCGACCTCGAGCAGGGCGCGCGACTGCTGCCGCTTGAGCGCCGAGGGACTGCCGCTGGCGACCAATCGGCCGCCGTAGATCAACGCCAGCTCGTCGCAATGCTCGGCCTCGTCCATGAAGTGCGTCGTGACGAAGACGGTGATGCCGCGCTGCGCGAGCTCGCCGATCATCTCCCAGAAATTGCGCCGCGAGGCCGGGTCGACGCCAGAGGTCGGTTCGTCGAGAAACAGGATGGGTGGCTCGTGCAGCACCGCGCAGCCGAGGGCCAGGCGCTGGCGCCAGCCGCCGGCGAGGTCCGACGTCATCGTCTTCTCGCGCCCGGTGAGGTCGGCCATCTCCAGAGCCCAGGCGATGCGCGCCTCACGCTGCTCGCCGCGCACGTCGTAGATGCCGGCGAAGAAACGCAGGTTTTCCTCGACGGTGAGGTCCTCGTACAGCGAGAACTTCTGCGACATGTAGCCGATGTTGGCCTTCACCTGATCGGGTTGCCGCGCGATGTCGAAGCCGCCGACCGTGGCGCGTCCGCTCGTCGGGCGCAGGATGCCGCACAACATGCGGATGGTGGTCGACTTGCCGGCTCCGTTGGGGCCGAGAAAGCCGAAGACGGTGCCCGCCGATACCTGCAGGTCGATGTGGTCGACGGCGACGAAGTCACCGAAGACGCGGGTCAGCCCGCTGACCTCGACGGCGAGCCCGCTCATGCCGCCGCCGCGCCGGCCGCACGGTGCGTGTAGGCGAGGAAGACGTCTTCGAGCGCCGGCTCGTGCACCGACCAGCGGTCGATGGCCACTCCGGCGGCGCGGGCGCGCTCGACCGCGGCGGCGGCGTCGAAGCCGGCGCGCGGCACGGTGACGTGAATGCGGTCGCCGAACAGCACCGGGTGGTCGAGGCCCGGCACGTGGTCGAGCGCGCGTCGCGCCGCGCGCGGCTGCGGGCAGCGCAGCTCGAGCACGACGGTGCCGAGATCGGCTTTGAGCTCGGCCGGCGGGCCACAGGCGATGACGCGGCCGTCGAGCAGGAAGCCGACGCGCCCGCAGCGCTCCGCCTCGTCCATGTACGGCGTCGACAGCAGGATCGTCGAGCCGTCCTGCAGCAAGTCGTAGAGGATCAGCCAGAAATCCCGCCGCGACAAGGGGTCGACGCCGATCGTCGGCTCGTCGAGCAACAGGATGCGCGGCTGGTGGATCAGGCACGCGGCCAGGCTGAGCTTCTGCTTCATGCCGCCGGAGAGGTTGCGCGCCAGGCGGTCCTGGAACGGGCCCAGACGACTGAACTCCAACAGCCGCGTGATGCGCTGACGCCGCGCCCCCGGCGGCACGCCCCACACTTCGGCGACGTAGAGCAGATTCTCCAGCACGGTGAGCGTCTCCGACAGGCTGAAGCGCTGCGACATGTAACCGATCTGCCGCTTCACCGCCGGCGCATCGACCGTCGTATCGATTCCACCGACCGTCGCCACGCCGGCGCTCGGCCGCAGCAAGCACGCGAGCAGGCGCAGGAACGTCGTCTTGCCGGCCCCGTCGGGCCCGACCAGCCCGAAGAGCTCGCCCGGCCGCACCTCCAGCGTCACATCGCGCAACGCCTCTACCGTCCCGTACCGCTTCGCGACCCCCGTCGCCCGAATCGCCGCGTCGTCCATCGCCGGCTCAACCCGTGCCCGCGCCTCGGCCGGTCACTCCGCCACCAACTCGGCATCCGCCGGCATCCCCGGTTTGAGGACGCCGTCGTTCGTCTCCACCTCGACTTTGACGCGGTAGACCAGCTTCACCCGCTCGTCGGGGGTTTGGATGTTCTTCGGCGTGAACTCGGCGCGGTCGGCGACGAAGCGAACGGTGCCGGGGAAGGGCTGATCGGGATGCGAGTCGACCGTCACTCGCGCCTTCATGCCGAGGCGCACTTTGCCGAGGTCGCGCTCGCCGACGTAGAGGTTGACCCACGGGCGGGTGAGATCGCCGACGGTGACGACCGGCGTGCCGGGCTGGACCATCTCGCCCGGCTCGCGGCTCTTGCTCAGCACCCGGCCGGCGGCGGGGGCAAAGAGCTGACAGCGGGCGAGGTTCAACTCGGCGATCTCCAGCTCGGCGGTTGCTTGCTGAAACTGCGCGCGCGCCAGCTCGATCTCCTCGATGCGAAAGCCCTCGCGCAGCATGCCGAGCTGCGCCGTGGCCCGCGCCTGCGCGGCGCGGGCATTCTCCAACGCCGTGCGAGCCCGATCGAGGTCGGTCTCCGACACGATGCCGTCCTTGAACAGCTTGGCGGCGCGGTCGTGCTCGCGCTGCTGCAGGCGCAAATCGCTGTCCGCGGCGTCGAGCGCAGCCAGCGCCTGCTCGACCTCCTGGCCACGCATGCCGGCGCGCACCATCTTGTAGCGCGCCTCGGCCGCCGCCTTGGCGCCCGTCGCGCGCTCGACCTGCAGGCGATACTCGCGGTCGTCCAGCCGCGCCACCGGCTCGCCGCGGTCGAGCATGACGCCCTCGTCGACGAAGCGCTCCACCATACGACCGGGTACTTCGAACGAGACGTCGACCTGGGTCACTTCGATGATCCCCGAGCCGCGAATCGCCCCGGGCGCGCCGCGCGTTCCCGCGCGCCAGGACCACACCTTGAAGCCGACGACAATCAGCAGGGCAACCGCAAGGGCGGCGACGATCCGGGTCCGCATGCGCAAGGGTCCAATTCCGCCTTAGAGCACACTTCGCAATGCGGCGCATCCAGCGCTTGCTCCGCTACCCCTCGGGGTCGGAGTCGGTATCGGCATCGGTATCGATCAATGCCACGGATCGTTGCCCTTCGATTCCGATAGCGATTCCGACCCCGATTCCGAGTGGTGGACCAGAAGGGGGACCGGAGCGGAGAGGGGCCAGACGTCACTCGCGCTTGATCGTCCAGCGCAGATTCAGAATCGAGCTGACGACGCGTTTGAAGTTGTCCCATGTCAGCGCGTTGGAGCGACCCTGGCGGCCTTGCACGCGCACCGGCACCTCGACGTAGGTCTTGCCGGCTTGCAGCAGGCGCAGTGCGCTCTCGGCGCCAAGCGCGAAGCTGTCGGTCCTCGGCAGCATCGCGCGCAGGTCCGCCGTGCGGTAGACGTTGATGCCGTTGTAGTAGCGCAGCTGGCGCCAGAACAGCAGGTTCAACGCGAAGGTGTAGGTGCGCGACAGCACCCGCCGGTACCACGGCCGAATCTCCGGATTGACGGTGTAGGACAGGATCATGTCGGCCTCGCCAATGCGGCGGAAGACCTGCGTGAACGAGCTCGGGTCGTTCTCGTTGTCGCCCGGGATCATCACCACGTGGGTCTTCGCCGCCAGCATGACGCCGTTGCGAAACTTCTCGCCGAGGCGCTGGTAGGCGTCCACATGGACCGATTTCACGCGCGCATCCTCGGCCGCCAGCCGGCGCGCGATGTCCACCGTTCCGTCGTGGCGGCCGTGTTTGTCCAAACAGGTCAGCACCAGCAGCTCGACGTCGATCCCGAGCTCGTCGACCGCGCGCAGGACGCCGCGGGCCGCCGCGTCGAGGTTCTTCGCTTCGTTCAGGGCCGGCATGAGTACGGACAGCGAGACGGGCATCCAACTGGGTAGGATATCCCTCACCTCGAAACAAAAACAACTTCCGACTCGGCGGCGCGGATGCGCCTGATCAAGACGAGGGGAAAAGGCGGCGGAAGCGTCCTGTGGTCAGACGGAGGCGATGCTGGGCGACGGGGAGTGGGGCGCCGCGACGACGGCCGGCCGTGTCGGCCACACGGCGCTCTTGAGATCCAGGCGCTGCAGGACCTTCCAGGCCAGGCCGCCGAGCGAGCGCTTGTCCGGGTGATCGCGCAGCGTGCGCGCGATCCGCCCGCCGCCGAAGTAGAAGCGCAGGTAGGCCTTGCGTTTGAGGTCGAGCAACTCGCGATTGCCGAGCTCGCTGCAGTTGACCAGGCCCGAGTGGTAGTCGAAACCGGCCTTGTCGCTGAGCTGCATCATGCCCTCGCTGGCGGCCATGGCGTAGATCTCGGTGCCGCGGAACGGACAGAGCAGGAAGAAGCTGGCCGAGTGCAGGCGGGTGCTGCAGGCGTAATCGATGGTCATCTCGACTTCCTCGCGCCGCTCGGTGGGGAACCCCATCATGAAGAAGCCGTTGGTGTAGATGCCCATGTCCACCGTGCGCGCGATGACCTTGCGGGCGAGGTCGAGCTTGAGACGCTTCTTGATCAGCGACTGCAGACGCGGCGAGCCGGTCTCGACGGCGTACGAGATGAAGTACGTCCCGGCCGCACGCATGGCCTGCAAGAGCTCGTCGCGCATGATGTCGGCGCGCAAGCCGTTGGGAAACGACAGCGAGATGCCGAGGCCGGCCGACGCGATCGCCTCACACACCGCCGTCGAGCGCTTCCAGTTGAGGTTGAAGATGTCGTCGGAGACTTCGATGACGCGAATGCCGTAGCGCTGCTTGAGCTCGCGAATCTCCGCCACGACGTGGCAGTACGTGCACTGGTACGGGCAGGCGCGCGAGGTGAAGATCGACATATACCGCCGCTTCCCGACCGGCGTGGCGCCGTGGTAGGCCGCGTAGCGCTCGAGGTCGACGAGGTCCCAGGCCGGGAAGGGCAGGGAGTCGAGGTCGCGAATCGGCTCGCGCGTCAACGTGCGGGTCACCGCGCCGCTGCTGTCACGCACCGCCAGGCCGGCGACCTGCGCGAGTGATCGCCCGGCCCCGAGCGCGTCGAGCACGTCGACAAAGGTCGTTTCTCCCTCGCCGAGCACGGCGCACTCGACGGCCTCGTTCTCGAGCACCTCATCGGGATCGGTCGAGGGATGCGGACCTCCGACGACGATCGGCACCGAAGGGAACGCCTTCTTCAGCACCCGCGCCGTTTGGTGCATGGCGGGCGCGTCGGGCGTGAACGCGCCGATGCCGATCACGTCAGGACGCAGCCGGCGCACGCGGCTCACCAACTCGGCGTCCGCGATAGGTTCGATTTTGAGATCGATGATGTGCGGTTCGTAGCCGCGCGGCCGGATGTAGGCACTCAGGTACAGCAACCCGAGCGGCGGGATCAACATATCGTCGGGGCCTGCCGCAGGCCCGCTGCGAATGAGTGCGATCCGGGTCATGCTGCTCTCTCTCGCGCGCCGCCGCTCTCAGACAACGCGGACCACGCGCATACGCAGACGGGTAGAAGAGATCTGCAAAGTACCACCGAGGCCGAACGGCCAGTCTCTTTGCCTGTACCAAGGTCTGAACGCCGCTGTAAAGAAAAATCCTTGACAGCCGCTTTGCCCGCCTCGTATGTGGGGCTCCCTTCGTTTGCGCCCATCGGCATGTCCGTACCCCAACGCTTGCGGCCCATCCGCGCGGTGCTTGCCGCGCTCCTGCTGCTGGCCTTTGCGTTGCCGCTCTTCGCGCCGCCAGCCCCCGTGCGGGTCCTGGCGGCCGACGCGTCGTTCCTGGCGCGCTTGTATCCCGGCGTCCCGCCGCTGTGGGTCGCCGGGCGCCTCGTCGCCCTGGCGCTGGGAGCGCTGCTGCTGTCAGGGGTACCCGTCGCCGATCGCCAGCCGTTCCGCGCCGCAGCAACCGGTCCACGGACCGGCAAGGGCGCGCTGCGCTGGCTCGCGCTCGGGGTGGCGCTCGCCCATGCCGTGTCGGCCCTGTGGGTGACGCGTCTGGGCGCCGCCGGCCAGGCGGCCTTCGTGCTGATGCTGGGTGTGCCGGCATTGCTCCTCGCCTGGCCGCTGCGAACACCCGTGCCGCCCCCGCGCCGCGCTGCCCTCGTGCCGGTGGCGACGTTGATCCTGCTGTGGACGGTGTGGCGCCTGATCGGCGACCTCTACTCGCCGCGCGCGGCCGATGTCATCGACACCTGGCGCGTGCTCTCCGACATCGAGACCTATCTGGCGCAGGGCAAGAACTTCCTCGTCGACGGGCTCGATCCGGACCTGCCCGGCGTGCCGGCGACGCCGCTGTTCTTTCAAGGCCTGCCGCTGTTTCAATCGGGCCTGGTGCCGGTGAGCTTTCAGTGCATGCAGGTGCTGCAGATCCTCTGGCTCGGCGCCAGCGCCGTCGGCGTGGCGGCGCTGGCGCGCACGCTCGTCGGCGCGCGCGGGATGCTGATTGCCGTCGCCGTGTTTCTGTTCGCGCCGTACACCCGCTTCATGCCGCTCAACGCCGGCCCGTACGTCGTCGGCCCGATGTACTCGACTGCGATCGCGCTGTGCGCCGTGGCGGCGTGCCGGCGGCGGTCGGAAGCGGCGCTGGCCGCGCTCGGGGCGGTCGCGGGCCTGGCGCTCTCGTATCCCGGTGTGGCGCCGACGATTGCGCTGTACGGCGCGCTGACGGCCTGGCACCTGCGGCGCGGTTGGCGCGCGCGCTGGCTCGGATGCGCTGTCGGGCTGGCGTCGTTTGCCGCCGCGGGGCTGGGAACCGTGCCCTACATCTACACGCTGGGCGGCATGGCGGCGGAGCACCTGCGCATGCAGGGCGTGTTCACGCTCCTCGAGGGCGTCGCGCAGGGCCAGCTGCCGATCGGTGGGACGGTCGATCTGGCGGTGTCGAGCGTCGTGCGCCGTCCGCTCGATATCGCGGTCGGAGCACTGCTGTCGCCGTTCGCCAACGCGCGGATCGCGATTCGCCTGTGGGGCGACGCCCTGTTCGATCCGCTCGGGACCGTGCTGATCGCCGTCGGTGTCGCGGCCTGTCTGCGCTCCGCCCGGCGGTCGCCGGTCGCGCGGTTCCTGCTGGTGTTCCTGGCGGGGGCGCTGGCGCCCGCCCTCCTGTCCAATGTCGACCGGCCCAACATGACCCGAGCGCTGGTCTTGCCGGTGCCTGCGGCCCTCCTTGCTGCCGCCGGCTTTGACGTGTTGCGGCGACAGGTAGGCGGGGGCCGCGGGCGGCGATGGGCGGCGGCGGCCGTTGCCGCCGCCATCTGCGTGGGCGGGGTGGTGCTCTTCGATATCGTGAACCCCCGCATTCTCGGCGCCTCTTCGCTCGGGCTGATGTTCCGCGCCGTGCAAGGCGACGCCGCGGAGCGCGCCGTGGTGGTGAACTATCCGAAGCCCTTCAGCCCGCATGTCCAATGGCTCTTCGTCGACCCCGTGGCGCGCTACGCCGGCAAGCGGCCGATCGCCGTCGTGGAGGACACCGGCCGGGAGATTCCGCCCCCGGCGGGCGTCACCAGGGACCTGCTCTTCTGGAGTCCGGGGGCAGACGTGGATCTGCAGCTCAGCCGCGGTGTGTGCGCACAATGGCCCGGCGCGACGCTCTACGAAATCTGGGATGAGTCCGGACTCGCGCGGGTTCTCGCGGCGCGCGTGGGAGGTCGCGAGTGGAAACCTGCCGATGCGCTCGCCCGCTGGCGCAGCAGCAGCTGCCCGCCGCCGGGCTAGGCGGGGCGCAGCTCTGGCGTCGCTTGCCGCCGCGGCCGCCAACCGAACAGCGCCAGGTAGGCGTGGAAGGGCAGCGACGCGGCTTCGTGCAGGGCGCGCAACGCCCAGTAGGGCAGCCGCCGCATGGCCGGCAGGCGCGTCTGCAGAATCGTGATGACGATCGAGCCGTAGGCCTGCGCGCAGGCGCGCGGCGTAGCGCCGCCGTAGTGCGGTTTCACCACGTCGCAGACCAGCACGACGCGCTGGCGGTCGCTGTGGTTCCAGACGAAATGCCGCCGGGCGTCGTTGAAGATGAAGACTTCGCCTTCCTTCCATCCGGTGCGCTCGCCGTCGACTTCCATGCCGCACTGGCTTTCGTCGCCCGGAATGATGAGGCCGAGGTGGACGCGATACACGACGTTGGTATCGCCGTAGTGGGGCGGTAGGCTGGAGTGCGGCTCGAGCAAGTTGATGAACGCCGAGGCGAGGTTGGGAATCGATTCCAGCACCGCGACGGTCTTTGGAAACTGGCGGCAGTTGGCGTCGTGGCGGCGCAGCAGGGTGTAGAAGTTGACGCCCAACCAACCGGTAATCGGCACCGGATCGGGGACGAAGTTGGGCTTGAGCGCATGACCTCGGCGGTAGAAGTAGTCTTCGAACTCCTGCCGGATCACGCTCCAGTTGCGCTGCAGCTCCTGCGCCCAGGGAAAGTCCGCCGGCGCGTAGAAGGACGGCTCGCTGCCGGCGTAGTCGCCGTAGATGCGAAAGTGCGGCGGTTCGCAGGCGGGTGCAGATTGATCGGCCATGGTTCGGACGCGCGCTCTACCACGCGCACTCCGTCGGTGTGATTTCAAGGGGCGCGCCGTTCGCGCGGCACAAGGTGCGCTTCGCGGTTGTCTTATAACCCCCCATCCAAACCTTCCCCCGCAAGGGGGGGAAGGCTTCGGATTCCGGCTTCCCCCCCCTCTGGGGAGGATGCCGCCTCCGGCTTCCTCCCCCTCGACGGGGGAGGATTGAGGTGGGGGTGATTGAACAATTGGCTTCGACCTCTTTCTGCGGAACCTAACCCGGCTTGCGCAGTTGGATCTCGTAGAACATGCCGCGGATGACCCAGCGCAGGGCCGGTTGGCTGGCGGGGGGCAGGCAGTGCAGCGGCGGGCGGGCGGCGAACAGCGGGTTGCCCCACATGAGCAGGCGGCCCCACCAGCCGGCGCGGCGCGATTCGACGATGCCTTCGTCGAGCATGACGATCAGGCCGCCCGGTTTGGTGACGCGCAGGATCTCGTCGATCGCGGCTTGCGTGCGGGCTCCGAACTGGTTGATCGCGCCGTAGTGCACCACCGCGTCGAAGACGGCGTCGGCGTAGGGCAGGGCGTGCGCGGCGGCTTGGTGCACGTCGGCGTCGAGGCCGCGCTGGTGGAGCAACGCGCGCGCCTGGCCGACGACGAGGCCGGACAAGTCCATGGCCACCAACTTGCCGTGCCGCCCCACCGCCGCCGCGAGCGCCGGAAGGTTCGCTCCCGGGCCGGTGCAGTGATCGAGCACCGTCTGACCCGGTTCGATGGCGAGCGATTTCAGCAGGCGATTCCGCTCGGCCGGAATCCACTTCATCGTCGCCAGGCTCATTTTGAGGACCACCCAGTCGTGCCGGCGCATGTCGGCGTCGAGCGCGGCGATCTGCTGGCGCACCTCGGGGTCCGCGTCGTCGGCCAGCAGCCGGGGCACGCCCGCCTCGATCGGGAACGCGGCGCGGCATTGCGCGCACTGCAACGCCTCCGCGCCGTCCGCAAGCGTTCCCCGGCAGCGCGGGCAACGCAGGTAGCCAAGCTCTTCCGAGCGCATGCGGCTCAGCGCCACCCTTCGACGAGGATCAGCGGCAGGTGCTCCCAGTTGTTCACCGGCCCGGGATCGGGCAGCGCGATATTCCACAGGTCGCCGCCGTGGGCCTGCAGGAGGGCACCGAGTTGCCGTTCCCAACCGTCGAGGTACGGCGCCGCCTTCCAGCCGCGCGGTCCGCTCGGCGCCGGCGGCAGGCGCGGCGGCGGCACGCCCGGCGGCGGCGCCGCCAGCGGGCCTACTACCCACACCCGACGGCCGTCGCGCAGTGTGCGCTCGACCCGTTCCAATTCGGCGGCAAAGCCGCCATCGCCGAGCTTCATCTTCTCCTTCACCAACCCGTGCAGATGGAACTTGTGCTCGGCGAAGTCGGGTACGGTGATCCACGGCGTCGCGCCGCGGTAGTAGCGGTCGAAGGTGATCCCGCACACCCAGGGGAAGACGACGATGAGATCGTCGGGCCGCGCATCCTGAGCGACCTTCTCTGCGACCAGATCGAGATTGGTCATGCGCACGCGCACGGCTGCCGCCACGTCGCTCGCGACCAGCAACGCCGCCACGGCGACCGCGACGGTGCGCAGCCACTCACCGCCGCGCACGCGGCGAGCGAGGAGCTGGACCCCGACGTCGCAGGCGAGTGCGAGCGGCGCCATCAGCGACAGGTAGTACCAGAACTGCGTCGGCAGCTGGGCGATGTACTTGAGGTAGGCGAAGTAGCTGATCAGCGCGACGCACGCCGTCACCGAGACGAACAGAGCGAGATCCTTGTCCAGGTCGTTCCTCTTGCACGGCGATAGGGGTCCCGTACTGCTTTCTGTCGCCGCGCTCGCTTGGAGGGTCCCTGCCCCCCTTGCGGGGGAAGGACAGGAAGGGGGGTTTGCTCGAGCTCCAACGTTCGACTCGTCGCGAGCTTCCCCCCCATCCTGTCCTTCCCCCGCA
>CAYVUV010000208.1:0-7370 GCA_964455095.1 uncultured Binatia bacterium (SeqCode) | reverse complement strand
CGGTGGCCGTCGGGGTGTGGGTCGGCGTGCTCGTGGGCGTGTTGGTCGGCGTGTTCGTCGACGTATTGGTCGGCGTCGCCGTGTTGGTTGGGGTGTTCGTCAGCGTCGACGTCGGCGTGCTGGTCGGGGTGCGCGTCGGCGTGCTGGTCGGCGTCACCGTGGGTGTGTTGGTCGGAGTGCTCGTTGGAGTGCTGGTCGGTGTCACCGTGGGCGTGCTGGTCGGGGTGTTCGTCGACGTATTGGTCGGCGTGTGCGTCGGAGTCCTGGTCGGCGTCAAAGTGGGCGTGCTCGTCGGGGTATCCGTCGGGGTATCGGTCGGGGTGTTGGTTCCTGTGGACGTCGGCGTCGGGGTGGGTAGCTCCTCCGGGCCTCCGGTCTCTTCGAAGGTCGGCGTGGCGGTCGGGGTGTCCGTCGGGGTGTTTGTCGGCGAATTGGTCGGCGTGCGCGTCGGCGTGCTCGTTGGGGTGATGGTCGGCGTGCGCGTTGGCGTGAAGGTGGGGGTGCGCGTGAATGTAGGGGTGGCCGTTCCGGTGAAGGTCGGCGTCGGAGTCGGGGGGAAGACCGTCTCGACCACGTCAAAACGCAGATCGGACGCCATGATCGGCGGATCGATCACGAATTTGACGCTGAAGACATTCGCCAGGTTGACCCCGGCAAAGGCGGGATCCGTGAGGGGCAGATTCACATCCTGCGCGCCGGACGTGGTGATGAACTTGGTAATGGTGCCCACATGCGCGGCACTATCCTTGAGCTCCAATTTGAGAACGGTGCCGGGCGCAGTCGCCGCGGCGCCATCGACGGCGAGAAAGCGCACGATGATTCCGCTCAGCGACGTCAAATCCTGCATGAGACCGAGGCCGTTGGCGTCGTACAGGAGCTCGAAGTAGCCTTCCCCGGTGGAGCTCGAGGAATAATCCATGAAGGTGAAGCTAGGGACGACCTGAACCTTGACGAAGCCGCCGGCACCGATGGTCGTGGCGACGATGGTCGTTTTACGGGTCCCGCCGATCACCCCCCCGACCGCCTCGGTCACCATGGTGCTTCCGACGGTCGTCCGCGTGACACCTGAGGCAAAGGTCGTCGCCGAATAATCGTCGATCGTAATGGCGGTGGCGCGAGCGGCAATGAGAAGAGTCGACAAACCGCACAGGAGCAGCAGGCGGGCCGAACGGGTCGTTCTCCTGGAGTTGGTCATCTCTTCCTCATCCTCACTTCGCAGCAAAGCCGACGGCGGCGGAGCCTACGTCAGCGCAATGCGTCATCTGATGCGTCACAAGAGTGCAGCGGGCCATGTGATCAGTGCGCCCCAAGGCGAAAGCGAGTGTCCAGTTGGGGCTCATGAGATCTATAATGGGGCGGCGCGGATCACCGGGTAATCGCCTGCGGGTAGGGAATAGGTCTACGGACAAGGGTGGATCTACGACTTTAGTCGCAGATCCTCGCGCTCAGCATGCGATGCGCTGCACCACCCAGCGTGCGTGATGCGGTGCGTCATCCGATGAACCGCCTCAGGTGAGACCGCTCATCGAGTCGAGGCCGGCGGTGGACCTTTGCGGGCAAGGACGCGGCGCGCTGCCCTGAGGACCCCCTGGTGGGGAATCTGCCACAGGTGATCCAGCTGCCAATTGGACTGCAGAAAGGCGGGAAAGGTCCTGAGGGCGTGCCAAATTCCCCCTTGTTCGATCCGGGGGCGGAAGTGCCGAATGTAATAAGCCCACAAGGGTTCCAGTGGACCGAGCGAGGCGGCAGACTGTGTTTTGACCTTGCGTCCGACCCGCTCTGCGACCGACACGCGTGTCCGCGCGAGTTTCCTGACGGCCTGCGCCGGCAGCTCCGTTTCGAGCAGGCCTTCGAGATACCCCAGTGTCTGCTTCAACGGCAGGACCAAATGCAGTCGCGCCGCGTGCCACGTCAGCCGGTCCCAGTCGATCTCGTTCGGGCTGTTGCGCAGAATCGTTACGGCATCGGCCACCCAACGAAACGGCGGCGTGACGTTCCAGCTCGCGCCGTGCACGCAGACGTGAAAGAGCAGGTCGGTCGGGCTCATCACGCCCACCTCGACGCCCTGCACACGGATCTGCTCGCGCCCCACCCAGAACGGCCCGTCGGCATCGGGAGCCAGGTTGTCGAGGAAGACATGCCAGTGCAGGTCGACGTGCGGTCCGTCGGCGATGGCGAAGTTGTAGGCGTTCACCGATGCGATGAACGCGTCGCCGAAACCATCGATCGGTCGGTCGGTCGGGCAGTAGCCGAGTCCGGCGAGCACCTCGATTGCCCGTTTGGCGTCCGCCGGGCGAACCAAGACATCGATGTCGGCCATCGGGCGCAGCCCGACCTCCTTGTAATGGTGCAGGATCAGCGCGATGCCCTTCAGGGTCATCACCTCGATCTCGGCGCTGCGAAACACTTCGAGAATCCTGAGCAGGCCGCCGACGAGCAGCTGGTTCTGGTACCAGGTCTTGCGATAGATGCCCTTGAAGCGCTGCATCAGCGGATCGCGCACGCCCAGGTCGTGCAGGTTGCGGTAGAGCAACGGCACCATGCGGTAGGAACCCGGGTCGAGCTGTTCGATGTCCACGCTGGCCTTCCAGCTCTGCCAAGCCGCCAGGGCGCGCGCTCCCGTCAGCAGACTGGCCTTGAGCAGGAGCTCCTGCGATGCGGTGGGCCAGCACCCACCTTCTCCGTGCACCGGGCGCATTGACTCAGCTCCGCCGCCGCTGCTTGCACGCTGTTCAGCCACGGTTGAAACTCGCGCGATTCGCCACCGCACCAGTCGCTTCGTCGGCGCTGGACTGCTCAGGGTCTGCCTGCATGCGGCGCTGATGCAGTGCGTACAGGTCGGCATAGTGACCGCGGCTGGCGACCAGCTCCGCATGGGTGCCGCTCTCAATGATCTGCCCATGGTGCATGACGACGATTCGGTCCGCCATGCTCACGGTGGCGAACCGGTGCGAGATCAGCAGCGTCGTGCGGTGTTCGGCCAGCGACTTGAAGCGCGAGAACATCCGCCATTCAGCCCGCGCATCGAGGTTGGCGGTAGGCTCGTCCAGGATGAGCACCGCCGCGTCGCGCGCAAAGGCGCGCGCCAACGCCAGCTGTTGCCACTGCCCGCCGGACAGGGTGTGCTCGCCGAACATCAGCCCCAGGCGCGTGTCGTAGCCGCGCGGCAGGCCCTCGATCATCTCGTTGACCGCGGCGCGGCGCGCCACCGCTTCGATGCGCGCCGGTTGACCGAGCAGCTGTGGCCAGTTGCCGAAGGCGAGGTTCTCGGCCACGGTGGCCTCGTAACGGCCGAAGTCCTGCAGCACGAACGCAACCTGTTCGCGCA
Organism: uncultured Binatia bacterium (SeqCode); assembly: GCA_964455095.1. Taxonomy (GTDB): domain Bacteria; phylum Desulfobacterota; class Binatia; order HRBIN30; family CADEER01; genus CAYVUV01. Next base: position 4,042 of record CAYVUV010000208.1, on the reverse strand, counting down.
CGTACTCGGTTGGCAACGAGCGAATATCGACGCCGTCGAACAAGACAGCGCCGCCGTCCGCGTCGTACAGGCGCACCAGCAACTTGGCCAACGTCGTCTTGCCGGCACCGTTCTCCCCCACCAGCGCCACCGTCTCCCCGGGCCGAATCCGCAACGAGATGCCGTTGAGCGCCGGGCGGCCGGCCCCCGGATACGTGAACGTGACGTCGCGCAACTCGATCTCGCCCACCGGGCGCGCCGGAGCGGCGCCGCCATTCGGCTTTGGCTGCGACGGCAGCTCGAGGAACGCCACCAGGTTGTTGATGTGCAGCAAGTTGCGGCGCACGCGACCGGCGCCGGCGATGGCCTCTTGCAGCACCGAGCGCAGTCGCGTCGCGGCGCCGCCGAACAGCGCGATATCGCCGATGGTCAACACCCCGCCGATCACCGCCTCGATGACGCGCAACAACCCCCAGTACACGGCGAGGCTCGACAGCACGACGAAAAACAGGTCGACCGCGAGCTCGCTGGCGAACAGGCGCCGGTTGCGGTCGCGAAACTCGCTCAGCACGGCGCGAAAGCGGCCGATGAACAGCGGGGCGAGGCCGAAGAGCTTGATCTCCGCCACCGCCGACGGTTCTGTCATGCGCTGGGCATAGTAGTGGTTCCACCGAAACTTCGTCGTCCGCGCGTGATCGTCGTCATAGCCCTTGCGGGCCAGCACCCAATGGCAGAGGAAGTAGCCGGCGCCGACCGGCGCCAGAACCAGCAGCAACCCTGGCGTGATCGCGGCGAGAATCGCCACCAGGCTGAGGCTGATGAGCAGATTGGAGAGCAGGTTGAGCGCCATCAACAAGACGGATGAGAAGTGCAGCGCCGAGTCCTCGCGGGCGCGCTGCACGATGTCCTGAAAACGCGGGTCCTCGAATCGCGCGTATTCCAGCTCGGCTGCGTGCTCGAGGATCTTCACCGCCACCACCAGGTCCATTTCGTCCTGCAGGCGCTTGATCAAGTACTGATAGGCACTGCTGCTGATCGCACTGATCAGAGTGAAGACGAGCCCGGCGCAGATCCAGAAGGAGAGGTACCCGCCGCTACCGCCGGCGACCGCGTCACTCACCGCATTGAGAAGCCCGCGCGCCACCAGGGCCAGGCCAGCCGGCAGTAGACTGCGCAGCAGGCCGCTGACGATCACGCCGAGCGCGAGGCGCGGCTGCGTCGCCCACGTCAGCGCGAACGCGTAGCGGATGTTGCCGAGCAGCGGGGCGGTTTCAGCGACTGCCATGATGCGGCGCGCGCCGCCATCGCGCGGACTGGGAACGCCCCTCCTGCGCGCGGCGCGACTTGGTCTTTCTCGCCGTACCAGCTATGCCCGGAAGCCAGAACCAGCTGGCGATTGGAGTGGGGAACCGAGCGATGAACACATCACCGTCTTACCGGGTGCGCGAACCCGACGTGGTGCACGAGACTATCGATGGGGAGACTGTCATTGTCAACCTGAGCACCGGCAACTACTACAGCCTGCAGGGTGTCGGCGCCGACGTCTGGGCGCTGATGGTCGCCGGCGCGCCGGCCCATCACATCGCCGCGGGAATTGGCCAGCGCTACGAAGGCGACCGGGCACAGATCGAGGCCGGCGTTGGCGGGCTGCTCGCGCGCCTGGTGGCCGAAGGCCTGATCATCCCTGGCGAGAGCTTGAACAGCGAGCCGGCCGCGCTCGGCGCGACGGACGGCGTGCGCCCCCCCTTCACCGTGCCCGTGTTGGAGGCGCATCAGGACATGCAGGATCTGCTGCTCCTCGATCCGATCCACGACGTCGACGAGACCGGTTGGCCGAACGCCGATTCCAAGAAGGGCGACTGAGGCGCGGGCCATGGCGCGGCCCGACGGCGCGCGCGCCGATGAGCGCGAGCAGCGCGAGCTCTTCGAGGTGCTGTACGCCGATTACCTGAGAACCGAAACCATCGCCGGCGGCGCCTGCGAGCGGCACTATCGCATCGGGCGCGGCACGGTTCGTTTTCGCTTCGCCGGCGCGGCGCTGCTGCCCGTTGCCGCGCCGGCCCTGGAACACCTGACAACCCCGCCGGTCCCAGAGCCGGCGTTGACCATCCACCTGTGGGACCGCGTCTCGGGCGCACCGCACCACCCGCTGCTGCTCACCGGCCTGATGCAGGCCCTGAGCTGGCGATGGCACGATCACCTCGACTCGCGCGGCGAGGTCGCCGGATACAACAGCCCCCGCATGCGCGCGGCGTTTCATCCGGGGCCCAACATCTTGAGCCTGCTCGACCTCCAGCAACAGCGCGCGATCTACTGGGCAAACGACGCCAGTGAAGTCCCCTGGCACGAGATGGGCTCGCCCCTGCGCAACATCCTCAGTTGGTGGGCCGCCAGCGAGGGCTACCAATTCGTCCACGCCGCCGCGGTGGGCCGAGACAGCGGCGCGGTGCTGATCGTCGGCAAGGGCGGCTCGGGCAAATCGACGACGGCGCTCGCCTGTCTCGCGGCGGGTTTGCGCTACGTCGGCGACGACTACACGCTGGTCGGCAGCCACGAAGGCCCCATGGTGTACGGCCTGTACAACACGGCCAAGCTCACCGGACCGCCCGATCTGGCGCGCTTCCCGGACCTGGCCGATTCCATCAGCAATCCCGAGCGCCTCGCCACCGAGAAAGCGATGATCTTTCTCGGCCGACACCACCCTGACCGACTCGCGGCAGCGCTGCCGCTGCGTGCGATCCTGGTGCCGCGCATCACGCACCAGCCCGGCACTTCCGTGCACGCCATCACCGCCGGCGCCGCGCTCGCCGCGCTCGCACCGAGCACGCTGCTCCAGTTGCCCGGCTCCGATACCGGGGCGCTGCAGGCAATGGCCGCGTTGGTCCGTCGCGTCCCGTGCTACGAGCTGCGGCTCGGCAATGAGATCGCGCGCATCCCGGCGGTCATCTCGAACCTGCTGACTGAGCTCGGGGGCTAATTGGCCGTGCAGCCGAAAGGACCGCCGCCGTGAACGTCCGCGGCGTGATCGATCACACGCTGATGCCGCGCGCCATCGCGCGCATTGCGCCGCACCGCGCCCGCCTGCGGCGCGCGCTGCGGGCCGTGCGACTCGAGCAGCGCGTGCTCGCCAACCACCGCGCCCGCCGGCTGCTGATCGGGCGCGATGATCCGCGCTATCGCTGCATTCTCGACACCCGCCCGCACCGGGTGAACACCGCCGCGGACGTCGAGTTGCACATGCTGGTGTGCGAGGGCGACTTCCTGCGCGCCATGTGGGCGCTGAAGTCGTTCCTCCTCAATGCGGGTCTCGACCCGCACGTGTTCATTCACGACGACGGCACCTTGTCGCCGCGCTCCCGCCTGGCGTTCCAGACGCACTTCGTAGGCTGTGAGCTATCGCAGAACGCCGCCGCGCAGATGCACGAGCGCTTGCGCGACTACCCGATGTGCCAGTTCTTCCGCCAGAAACACGCCATGGCGGGCAAGCTGCTCGACGTGCTGATGTTCTCGCGCGGGCGCTACTTGATCGTGGTGGACTCGGACATCTTATGGTTCCGGCCGTCCGAGCCGGTGCTCGAAGGCGTGGCGAGCGGTCGGCCGTTCTACATGCCGGGCGGCGGCGAAGCGTATGGGCGCAACCGCCGCTTCATGGAGGAACACTGCGACCTCCACCCGGCGCGCGACCTCAACGCCGGTCTGGTCGGGTATTCGCGGGCGGATTTTCACGACTTCGCCTTTCTCGAGACCGCGCTCGACCGGCTCGTCAACGTGCCGCCGGAGCTGCTCGCCGCCAGCCTCGGCTACCGTCATCCCGGCGAGCTGCCGGGCTACGATCCCACCGACCCGGTCGAAAGCCTGGTCTGGTGGATCATGGAGCAGACCCTCTACGCGCTGCTCTTCGGCCGCCACGACAACGTGATCCTGCTCGAAGGGTATCCGCCGCACGGGCAGACCAACCACCGCTTCGGCTTCCTGCCGCCGGAGCCGACCACCGCCGCCCAGCACTTCATCTCGGAGACCAAGTGGAAGGCCTTGTTCCCGATCGGCGTCGAACATTTGCTGG
>CAYVUV010000207.1:0-39339 GCA_964455095.1 uncultured Binatia bacterium (SeqCode) | reverse complement strand
CCGACGCGGAAACCAATCCCGAGGTGGGCGAGGTCGTGGCGGCGGCGCCGTCCGAGAAGTTCTTTGGCACCTACGCGCAGGGGCGGGGCTTCGGTCTGGTTCGCAATGAATGGGGCGAGGTGCGGTTCGGTATCTACACCTACGTGCGCTACCTCAACTCGAAAGGCGTCGACGACACGTACGTCAATGGTCTCGGTCAGAAGGTCAAGCTCGACAAACGAGACGACGTCGAGCTCAACAAGGTCAAGATCGAGTTCCGCGGATGGCTGCTCGATCCGAAGTTCCAATACGTGCTGTATTCGTGGACCAACAACGCGGCGATGGGGCAGGGGGCGCAGGTCGTCCTGGGCGGGAATCTGAAGTACCATTTCAGCGACGCACTCCTGCTCGGCGCCGGGATCTTGTCGCTGCCGACGACGCGCTCGACCTCGGGCAACTTCCCCTACTGGCTCACCGTCGATCACCGCACCGCCGCCGATGAATTCTTCCGCGGCTCGTATGCCACCGGCTTCTTCGCCTACGGCAAACCGCTGCCGCGAACCGCCTACTACATGATGCTCGCCAACAACCTCAGTCAACTGGGCGTCGACGCCGCGCAGCAGGACGCCGAGTTCACGACGTTCTCGAGCGCGGTCTGGTTCATGCCGACGACGGGAGAATTCGGGCCGCGCTCCGGCTTCGGCGACTACGAGAACCACCAGGATCTGGCCACGCGGCTCGGCGTGCACTTCACCTTCAGCCCCGAGGACAAGCAGTCGCAACCCGGTGCGGATGACATCGACAACACCCAGATCCGCCTGTCGAACGGCACCATCATCTTTACCCCCGGCGCGCTCGGATCTGGCGTCTCGGTGAGCGACGTCAAATACTATATGGCCGACGTCGACGCCGGGGTGAAGTACCGCGGCCTGGCGCTCGAAGGTGAGTACTATCTGCGCTGGTTGAACGACATCAAGGCCGACGGACCGCTGACCGACGAGCACATCTTCGATCACGGATTCCAGCTGCTCGGCTCGGGAATGATTCTGCCCGAGACCCTGCAGGCCTACACGATGGGGTCGTACATCTTCGGCGATTTCGGCGACTCCTGGGAGGTGACGGGCGGTCTGAACTGGTGGATCTTCCGGCGCCGCGAGCTGCGCTTGAACCTGGAATACATCTACGCGAACCAATCCCCGATCGGCTACACCGCGGTGCCCCAGCTCGTCGGCGCCACCGGCTCCATCGTCAGTACGAACCTCGAGATGTCCTTCTGAGCACCTGGCTCGGAACGCCAGCGCAGTTGCAGTCGTTTCGTGGCCGGCGAGGAGTAACGTGATCATCTCGTCGCGGAGCGCTGCGTCGGACATCGGTCGACCGTCCTCGTACCGTGCCGCCAGCAGCATCGAAGCACGTCGCTCGAGCTCTCGTCGCGCGCGGCCCGCCGGCGCGCGAATTCGGCGTAGAGAATCGATTCGACTGCGCGGCGCGTGCGCACCAGTTTCGCCCACGGGGTCAGCGGACCGAAGTTGCGCTGCATCGCGGGGAGCAGCCAAAGCGGATTTACCGCCACCCTGACGAGCGCGCACAGTGCGTCGCGCAGTTGGCGAGAGGTGCCGCCAGCATCCTTGCCAAAGACGGCCCGCATGATCACCTCCAGCGTGACGTCCTGCATCTCGCGGTGAAACGAAAAGGGGCGCCCCAGCGGCCAGGAGTTGATGCTGCGGTCGATCGCCCCGCGCATGAGGGCCGTATGGCCTGCACGCGGTCGCCGTGGAACGGCGGCGTCATCAGTCGGGGCTCCTCGATGTGTGGACGGGCGTCGAGGAGCAGGAGGGAGCGGGGACCCAACAATGGACCGAGCGGCAGGTTGGCCTCACCCGGACAGAGCGTCTCGCCGTCGGCGGTGAAGATCTGCTTGATCGCGCCTGGGTGTGAGAAGTTCACGATCGGTGGTGCGACGCCGGGCAAGCGGAGGACGAAGCAGTCGCCGTAGCGGCGGGCGCAGTCGTCGAAGAAGTTCGTCGGACGGGCGGCGATGTAAATGGCTTGCGCGATGGCGGGGATCTGCGGTCCGGGCGGCAACCGCGTCGTCTCGGTCTCAATCATTGGCCGCGATCGTTACAGGCGGGGTGCCAGGCGGAAGGTCGAGACAATATGTCTGCATGCGAGGCCGCACCGCAGTGTCGCGACTGCGAAAGCGTTCTGCCCGCATGGATCGCGCTGCGGCCAGCTTGAAACCCTTCGGCTCGCCGACGACCGAACCCTTTTTTGTGTCGGCAGCGAGAACCTGCTACGGCAAGCCCCTCATTTTGCTGGTGACGATGGCGGTATGGGTTTGAGAGGAGGACCGATGATCACGGCGCACAGGGGTTTGTACGTTCTCGCGGCGGTTTCTCTCCTCGTTTTGAACGCCGCGGCGGGGTGGGGTCAGAGCCTATCGCGTTCGACCGGTTCGCCGATCGGGCAGACCGGGCAGTTGCCCTTGCTCGAATGCGGCGCCGTCGAGCTGACGCACTCGAGCAGCGATGCAGTCGTGGCGATGAACTCGGCCTCGTGCAACTTCTCGGATTTTCACGCCGACAACAGCTACTTCCGCGTCTTCGATCTGCCCTCGTTCGGCATCGACGGGGCCTTCCACGTCTGCGAGGTGCAGATCGGCGTCGAGCTGGCGTTTGGCGGCGATCCGACTCAGCCTCTCATTCTCAATCTGTACACGAACTCCGGTGCGGCTTTTCCCAACGGGACGCTGAACCTCGTGGCGAGCCGGAGTTTCGCCATTCAGGACCAGGCCTTGACCTTGCTCTCGTTGCCGATCTCGGCCCAGTTGCCGGCCGGCTCGCAGCTCGTGGTCGAGGTCTTCACGCCGAGTGGGATCGCCAACGGATACATTTTCTTCATCGGTTCCAACACGGCACCGGAGACCGCGCCGAGCTACCTCGCCGCCGCATCCTGTGCCATCCCGTCGCCCGTCACGACCGCCAGCGTCAGCTTCCCCGACATGCACATCGTCATGAACGTGCGCGGCGCGACCGGCGTTGCCCCGGCCCCGGCACTCGGTCGCGGCGCGCTGATGGCGCTGGTCGTGCTGCTCGTCCTCTTTGCCACTCTGCGTCTGCGCGCAAGGGCGAGCAGCACCTGATCGACGCCTACGGCAGCTGCGCCTTGAACTTTCCTCCGTCGCTCACCGTTGACGCGGTGAAGGTCGACTCCCAGCACTTGCCGTTGTCGAGATTGACCAGCTGCGCGGTTACCGGCGTCGTCAACGGCAACGCCGGCACGGCGAGCCCGGCGCCCTTCGCTTTGGCTTTGATGAAGGGGTTGGAGAACTTGATCTTGAGCTTGCGCAGGCTGAGCGTCTGGCTGGCCGGGTCGTCGTACTGCAGGTCTCCGCCGCCGTTGGCGCTCCACAGCGCGCCCTTGGGCAGCGCGTTGCCGAGGACGTATCCGTTCTGATCGTACACGCACAGGGCGAGATCTGTTTGCGTCATCGGGGAGGGGATGTCGGAGGCCTGGAGGACCCCGTTCTGCCACTTCCAGATGACCTTGTCCTTGGTGCTGTCCGAGGCGTGCTTCTTCACTGTCAGCCGCCCCTTCGGACCCGGCGCGCAGCCGCCGCTCGGGGCGGCGGGGCAGGCGGGCCCCTTGACGATGCGGAAGGTATCGGTGATTTGCACGCTGTCGTTGAGGAACTGGGCGTCGAGCGTCGTGCCGTTGATGTCGAGGATGACCGAGCCGAGCTCGAGCAGTCCGATGCGGTGTGCGGGATGGTTGAGCGTGACGGGGCGCACTTCGCTCGAGCTGCCGGCGACGACGAACACTTCGCCTTCGTTGGCCGCCGAGCCGAGCGTGGCCTTGCGATACGCTCCGTCGCCGGCCGGGGCGCCGTCGCCGGAGTCGAGGGCATGCGTCGCCAGGTCGAAGGTCGGCGACAGTCCGTAGTGCCCGTTGAGCAGATAGCTGCGCTCGTAGTTGTGGCTGTGGCCGGTCAGTACGAGGTCGACGCCGTAGCTCTCGAGCGTCGGCAAGACGTTGGTGCGCATGTTGATCTCGCTCTGCTCCAGGTCGGAATCGTGGAAGAAGCCCTTGGAGTAGGGCGGGCGGTGAAAGAAGACGATCACCCAGTCGGCCGTCGTCGCCTGCAGATCGGAGACCAGCCACAGCATCATCGGGCTGGCGGGCGCGGGGTTGCCGACTCCGGCCGACGGGCCTTCGGAATCGAGGACGATGAAGTGCACGTTGGCGTAGTCGAAAGAGTAGTAGGCCTCGGTTCCGGACGCGACCCCGCCCGACTCGGCCGCGGTCGGAAAGCTGAACATGTCGAAGTAGGGCCCGGTTCCGGCCAGGTCGTCGGAGGAGAAATCCTCGTGGTTGCCGAAGGTCGACCACACCGGGGTGTTGCGCAGCATGTCGTGGTGCATGTCGAACAGCGCGGCCTGGTAGTCGGCGTCGGTGCCGAACACGTACGCGTTGTCGCCCATCAGCAACCAGAAGTCGGCTGTGCCAGCGCCGTTGTACGCGGCGTAGGCATCGCGCACGGCCATGCCGTTGGCGTTGGCAAAGCCGCCGTCGCCGGTGACCCAGATGCGCATGGGCTTCGGCGGGCCGGGGGCGGGGTTGGTGCGGAAGAAGTGGTTGGCATCATCGCCGGCGAGCACGGTCGGCGTGGTGTCGCCGATCGAGTAGAAGTACTGCGTGTCGGTGGCGAGCGCCGGCACCGACACGATGTGCTCGGTGGTGAGCGTCGCGTCGTCGGCGAACGACGTCAGCGACCCCGGTGCCGCGCCGTAGGCGACGCGGCTATCGGTCGGCGTATCGGTGCGCCAGCGCACGATGATGCTGTTCGTCGTCGGCTGTTGCAGATACGGGCCGCGCGTCACCGTGACGGCGAAGGCACTGCTGGCCAACGCGAGTGAGCAGGCGGCGATGACGGCGGTCGTCCGTGCGACTCTCATAGTTCCCCCTTCTTGCCAGCGGCATCCCCGTTGATCTCGTTGCGCAGCTGGTCGGCGAGCGCTTGCGACGCCTGGTTGCGTCGTTGTGGTGGTCTCGATTCGATCTGGCGCAGCGCGCGCGCCCGTTCGGCGCGCGCCTCGTCGGTGCGCCCGGCCCGCGCGAGGATCTCGGCGCGGCGCGCGATCCACACCTCGTTGGTCGGTGTCTGCCGCAAGAGCACGTCGAGTCGGCTGAGGGCGCTGTCATAGCGCAGCAGCTCGAGGTCGAGATCGATGGCGGTCAATTGCAGCGCGGGCAGCGGGCCCAGGCGCGCGATGCCGTTGTCGAGGACCCGCAACGCCGCGGCGCGGTTGCCGGCAGCCAGCAGTGCTTGCGCGTGCACGATGACGTGCTCCGGCCGCGGGGTGCGCATCTGGGCGATGGCGCGGGTGAAGTCGCGGTCGGCGGCTTCGGTGTGCCCGAGCGCCACCTGGGCGCGCCCGCGTTCGAACAGCACCTCGAAGGCCTCGGGCCGCCGGGCCAGGACCGAGTCGTACTCGAGCGTGGCCATGCGCGGAAATCCCGCCGAGAGGAAGACCTGTGCGCGCGCCGCACCGACGGTGTCGGGATCGGCCCCGTGCGCCAGCGCATGGGCGAACGAGACCAGCGCGCCGTCCCAATCGCGTGCCTCGGCGCGCAGGTGCCCCTGGCGCAGCAGCAGATCGGGGTCATCCGGCTTGGCAGCCAGGCCCTCGTCGACGGCGCCCTGGACCACGGCGAGCTCCGGGTGCGCGAAGGCCGCGCCGGGTGCGACCAGCGCCAGCCCGCCCGCGCCGGCAAGGCATAACCCTGCGGCGACGACGCGTGCCGTGTCCCCCCTTTTCCCCACGCGCTCGATATTACGAGCGGGAATGATCACATTGCAATGGCTCGTTGAGCGCCCGCGCGCCGGCGGGCTGCTCGCCGAGTTGGCCGAGCACCCAATCGAACAGACGCGGGGTACGGCGCAAGGTCGGGATCATCAGGGCGCGAAACGGCGAGCGCCGCAGCGCCAACAGCGCCGCGGTCATCCACCAATAGCGGCGCATCAGCGCTTGCCATTGGGCTTCGTAGCGCGCCGTGTCGCCGCTGACGATCGCATCGACCGCGGCGATTGCGGCCAGGAAACCGAGGCGAAGTCCCTCGCCGGTGATGGGGTCGAGGTAACCCGCCGCATCCCCGACCAGCAGCACCCGCCCGTCGACGACGCGCAAGGAGCGCTGCTCGAACGGGCCGGCGCCGCGCGCGGAAGACGTGGGCGTTGCCGAGGCCAGATGCTGGGCCAGGCCCGGAAAGCGCTCGAGCATGGCGGCGAAGCCGTCGTCGCCGCCGTGAGGGTGGCTGCGGTCGTCGAAGAGCAAGGCCACGCCGACTTCGTCGTCGGCGACCGGCGTCACGTAGGCCTCGCCGAGGGGGTGCCAGTGGACTTCGACGAACCGACTCCACGGGCGAACGCGGAAGTGTCGGCGCAAGCCGTAGCGCGCCGGATACCTGGGCGGAGCCTCCAGCTTCAACCGTCGCCGCACGGGAGAGCGCAGGCCGTCGGCTGCCAACAGATAGTCCGCTCGCAGCCCATCGACCACGACGCCATGGCCATCGTGGCGCACATCGGTCACCCGGTGCTCCAGCACCGTCACGCCGACTTCCTCGGCGCGGTCGCGCAGCGCGCGGTGGAGCTCGGTGCGGCGCACGCCCCAGCCACTGCCGTCGGCGAAGCGGCCTTCCGCGCACGCCGCGCCTTCGACATAGCGGATACCGACAAAAGGATACTTGCGGACCGGCTGCACGCCGGCCCTTTCCAGGGCGGTGACGGCGGCCGGCATCAATCCTTCGCCGCAGGCCTTGTCGAGCACGCCCGGCCGCGCTTCCAGCACGGTGGCGTGCAGCCCGGCGCGCGCCGCTTCGATGGCGGCGTAGAGCCCCACCGGACCGCCGCCGGCGATGAGAACGTCGCGGCGACCGCTCACGCCGCCGCACCGCCATTGCGCCAACGTTTGCGCAGGTCGCCGAGCGCACTGCGCGCGTACCCCGCCTGGCTGCGCAGCAGGGCGGTGCCGAGGGTCAACGCGCTGACCGGGGCGGGAGGTAGCAGGGCCCCGCGCTTCCACAAGCGCAGTGTTTCGCCGCGCCGGATCTTACCCGACGAAGTCCGCGGCAACGTCCCCGGCTCCAACAGGACGACTTCGGTGATTCCGACGCCGCAGGCGCCGAGCACCGCCTCGCGACAGGCGTCGGCCAGGTCCGGGCGCACGGTCCGGGCCTCGACGAAGAGCAGCAAGCGCTCGCCCGCGGCCTCGATGTCCGCCACTGCCGCCGCGCAACCGGCGCGCACGCCGGGCACCCCATCGACCGCTCGCTCCAGCTCGTGGGGCGCCTGGTTCTGGCCGCGCAGGACGATCACTTCCTTGGCGCGGCCGGTCACGTAAAGCTCCCCTTCATCGATGAACCCGACATCGCCGGTATCGAGCCAGCCCTCGCGCACGGGACTGTCGTCGCGTCCGAAGTATCCCTGCATGACCGAGGGGCCGGCGGCGAAGATCCGCCCGACGCGGCGCTCGCCGAGAACCTCACCGTGCGCGCCGCGGATTTCGATGCGAAATCCCGGCAGCGGCGCACCGCTACTCACCCATTCGGTCGATGGCTCGGCGGCCGTCCCATTGCCGTCGCGGGCACTGGCAGCACACACGTGCGCGACCCCGCGGGCGAGCCGCTCGGTATCGAAGCGGCGGCTGCGCCAGCCCGTGCCGGGCTGGGTGAACGTCACCGCCAACGTGGCCTCGGAGAGTCCGTAGACCGGCATCAGCGCGTCGCGGCGAAAGCCGAACTTCTCGAAGCGGTCCTCGAAGGCCCGCAGGGTGGCAGCCGACAGCGGCTCCGCGCCGTTCAGGGCCATGCGCCAGCACGAGAGGTCGCAGCCTTCGATCTCCTCGTCGCGCACGCGGTCGGCGCAGAGCGCATAGGCGAAGTTTGGCGCCGGAGACGTCGTGCCGCGGTATTGTGAGATCGCGCGCAGCCAGATCGCCGGCCGCGCGACGAACAGCTCCGGCGAAATCAGCGTGAGAGGGCCGGGACCGCACAGCGCCGGCAGCAGGCAGCCGATGAGGCCCATGTCGTGGTAGAGCGGCAGCCACGTCACGCCGCTCGGTGTGTGCCCCTGCGCGGGAGGCAGCAAGGCGAAGATGGCGTCGGTGATGCGCGTGCCGTTGGCGAGCATGTGCGCGTGGGTGAGCGCCACCGGCTTGGGATCGACGGTGGTGCCCGACGAGAACTGCACCATCGCCACGGTGTCCGGTGAGACGCGCTCGGGATCGCGCTCGCGGCCGGCGCGCAGCCCGGATGCCTGGCGGATACCGAGGCGCGGCCGATAGAGGGCCGCCGTTTCGCCGAGGATGCGGCCGATGCGCGCATCGGTGTAGAGCACGCAGGCGCCGACGGCGCGCAGCATGGCGGCAGTGCGCTGGTGGTATTCGTCCAGACGCCCCAGTCGGATCGGCGGGTACAAGGCGACCGGGATGGCGCCCAGCCACTGGGCCGCGAAGTAGATCTCGAGGAACTCGGGGCAGGTCGGCAGCACCAGCGCGACGCGGTCACCCGGGCGCACGCCCTCCTCCCACAGCGCGCCGGCGGTCGCGGCCACCCGGCCGCGAAAGTCGCGAAACGGCAACCACACGGCATGCTCCTGCCGATCCAGGAAACGAAACCCGTACAGGCTCGGATCGGCCGCCGCGGCGGCTTCGATCACCGCGGGAAGCGTCGTCGGCTGCGGTGTTCCGTTGCGCCGCGGGTCGAGCAAGTGACTCATCGGCTCGCCTCGACCTTGTCGACGACGCTGGCGATCAGATCGTCGACACTGTGGATGCGTTGCTCGTCTTCCGGGTCCAGGCAGATCCGAAAGTGATCTTCGATCGCGACGACCAGCGAGAGACGCTGCAGCGAATCGAAGTGCTGGTCGAGGCCGCCCTCGGGCAGAGGGCCTTCCCACCGCGCTTCCTGGCGCAGAATGGTCGTGATGGCGTCACGCACCGATGCCGAATCCATGGCGGTCTCCTTGTCGCAGCGTGAGGAGGGCGCGATTCTCGGTCGCGAGCCGAGTGCGCAGCAGCAGGGCGTTGGCGACGGTGAACAGCACCGCCGTGATCCAGGCGCCGCCGATGGCAGGCAGAGCGAGGCCCTCCGCGACGACGGCCACGTAGTTGGGGTGACGCAGGAGGCGGTAGGGACCATCAACGACGCGTGTAAGGTCGGGCACGACGATCACGCGCGTATTCCATTGCCGGCCGAGCGTCGCGATGCACCACCAGCGCAGGCCCTGACAGGCCAGCGCGACCGTCAGCGCGAGCGGCGCCACGGCGGGCAGCACGGTGCGCCCGCGCAGCCATGGTTCGGCCACGCACCCGGTCAGAAAGCACGCGTGCAATAGGACCATGGCGGGGAAGTGCTCGCGCCCGACCTCGCGCCCGCCGCGCGCCAGGCTCCAGCGCGCGTTCGCGGTGCTGACGACCACCTCGACGAGACGCTCGAGAGCCGTCAGCGCGAGCAGCGCGTAGTACCAGGTCACCATTCCACCAGGACGAGCTCGGAGCAGAAGCCCGGGCCGAGCGCGAGGATCAACCCGAGACTGCCCGGTGCCGGCCGGCGCTGTTTGGCGGTGTCGCGCAAGACAAAGAGCACCGAGGCGCTGGACATGTTGCCAACTTCGGCAAGCGACTGGCGCGCCAGCGCCAGGGCGTCGGGGCCGAGGTCGAGGGCCACCTCGACGGCGTCGAGCACTTTGGGGCCGCCGGGGTGACACACCCAGCTGCGGATTTGCTCGAGGTCGACGCCGAGATCGGCAAGAAAGGCCCGCACGTCGGCGCCCAGCCAGCGCTGCACGATGTCCGGGACCGCGGCCGATAGAACGACACGAAATCCCGAGTCCCCGACATCCCAGCCCATGACGCGCTCGGTGTCGGGATAGAAGCGCGACCGGGTCGCCAGCACGCGCGGGCCAGACGGGTTCAGATCGCGTGCGCGCGCTGCTCCCGCCATGACGACTGCCGCGGCTCCGTCGCCGAACAGACCGCTCGAGATCAGATTCGGAATCGAGAAGTCGTCGCGTTGCAGGGTCAGCGAGCACAGCTCGAGCGATACGAGCACCGCGACGTGGTCGGGCCATGCCAGAAGGTAATCGTGAACACGGGCGATTCCCGCCGCGCCGGCGACGCAGCCGAGGCCGAACATGGGCACGCGTTTCACGTCCGGGCGCAGGCCCAGGCGGTTGACCAGCCGCGCATCGATCGACGGCACGGCGATACCGGTCACGCTGGCAAAGAAGATCGCGTCAACGTCGCAGGCGTCCAGCCCGGCCTGCTTCAGTGCCGCGCGCAGTGCCTCCGCGGCCACGTCGGTGCCGACGCGCACGTAGGCGTCGTTGGCATCGCCGAAACCGCGCAGCGCCGGGTAGGCGTCGATCGGCAAGGCGAGATGGCGGCCGCCGACGCTGACCGCCCGATGCAGCGCTTCGAGGCGGGCGGAATTGAAGTGACCGGCGCCCCAGTAGCGGTGAAATGCGCTCAGCAGCTCTTCTTGCGGGTAGTAGTGCGGCGGATGGGCACCCGCCACCGAGACGATGGACGTACGCCTACCGGACTCGGCGCGATTCCCGAGGCCGGCGGCGCGCGCTGACCATGCGGTCGCCACGGCATCGCTCGACCGTTCTGTATTCGGCATCCTTGTGTCGCAATCGTCGAGGCACAGGCCAACCGCCCGAGCACAGGAGATTGACGTTCGAAGGCGGCGATTTGTTCAACGCGAGTCGCGACGGCCGCGACGTTGTCGAGGGCGGTGACTCCGGCGGCAGCCTCCGGTGGTGATGCAGGGGCCAATTCCCCGCCCGGTGGGCCTGCCTCGAGCCGCGCGCCGGGGCGGGCGTTGTCTGGCCCCGTGCGTAGCAGAAGAACAAGTGTTCAATTCAGATGAACAGTCGCTGTGCGGATTATTCCCAATAGACAATATGCGGCAACCTGCACTACGTCTCTGCGTGTGACTACTGAAGCGTTGGTCCGCGCCAGCACGGCGCAGCGTCGGAGCACGAGAGCGGAGGTCGGAGCGATGAGCAGTCCAGGACGGTTCGGTTTCTTGTCGCGCGGAGTGACATGGCAGCGCCTGTCGCACGGTGTCGCCGTGGTGTTGGCCGTGTGCGTGCTGCGCTCGCTCGTCGCGGCGCAGGACTTCAGCGGTGCGGCCATCGTGTCGAGTGAAGACGCGGCGCGGGGGCGCGCGAATCAGTCGCCGACCGTCGCCACTGACGGCACCAACTGGATCGCGACGTGGTGGTCGGAACAGATCGCAGGGTGGAGTCTGCAGGTGGCTCGGTCCACCGACCACGGCGCCACCTGGGCCCTGGTGACCAACCAGAACGATTCGGAGCATCCGCTGTTCACTGGCGGTGTCTCTCCCGGGACGCTCGCGTGCGGCGACTGGCAGCCCGGTCTGGCGGCGGGCACGGCGGGTCAGTTTGTCGTCGCGTGGAGTCGCCAAGACGCCTCGGGTTCGTCGCAGTTGTACGCGAGCAAGTCGACGGATGGTGGGCAGACGTGGGGTCCGGAGCGGCAACTCACCAACAACGTCCGCAACGAGTGCCCGCGCATCGCCTACGGGCTCGACCAGGAGAGCGGCGGCAACGGCCGGTGGACGGTCGTCTGGTCTTCGCATACCAGCTTCGTTCCCGGGCAGCCGGGAAACCCCGGCGATCGCAATTGGGACATCAAGGTCGCGCGCCTGACGGATGAGCCCAGTAGTCTGTCATTGACCGATCAAGTCGCCCTGAGTAGCGGCGCCGGCAAAATGAACATGCATCCCGACGTCGCGACCGACGGGCAGGGCCGATGGCTGGTGGCGTGGTCGCAATACGATCTGGGCATGGAGAAGGACCGCGTCAGCTATGCGTATTCGTCGGATCTCAGCGCGCCGTGGTCCATCACCGATGTGAGCGGCTACTTCTCGTCGTGCAGCGGCACGTATCCAGGCGGCATTCGCCCCGTGCAGGTGGCGACGGACGGGGCCGTTTGGGAGATCATGTGGGGGGGCGGTTATGAGGCCTCGTCGTTGTGGCCGCCAACCGGTCTGGCGCTCGCCACCTGTTCGCCGACCTTCGATCTGGGTGTCGCCGACCTCGTCGCCGATCCGAGCAGCGGCAAGTGGGTCCTGGTCGGATCCGCCGCCGATACAGTGCCAATCTTTGGCAGCATTCAGCGCCTCAAGTTCACGCGCGGCGAGGCCAATGGGACCACCGGCAGCGTCGATTGGGACACGCAGTCGGATTTCGTGTACACGCCCATCAATCCGGGTACGTCTTCGGAAACGGGACAGGCGCGCAGCGACGCCTACGGATCGAGTGCCGCGACGAACGGCACGCACTGGGTCCTCACCTGGAGCTCGACCGAATCGCTGGATCCGTTCAGTGGTGCCTCGACTCACAACGGCAACATCCTGGTCACCAGCTCGCCGCGCTGCGGCGACGGCGGGGTCGACCCGGACGAAACCTGCGACGACGGCAACAGGACCAACGGCGACGGCTGCGACAACAACTGCACGCCGACGGTTTGCGGCAATGGGGCTGTGTCCGCGCCGGAGACCTGTGACGACGGCAATGCCGTCGATGGGGATGGCTGCGACAGCAACTGCCAGACGACCGGCTGCGGCAACGGGGTCCTGACTGCGGGAGAGGTCTGCGACGACGGCGACCTGACCAACGGCGACGGCTGCGATGCCAACTGTACGCCGACCGGCTGCGGCAACGGCATCCCCACCGCGCCCGAGGCGTGCGACGACGGCAATGCGGTCGACGGTGACGGGTGCGACAGCAACTGCACGACCGGCTGCGGCAACGGGATCGCGACCGGGAGCGAGATCTGTGACGACGGCAACGTCGACGATGGCGATGGCTGCGACAGCAACTGCAAGCCGACCGGCTGCGGCAACGGGATCGCGACCGGGAGCGAGACCTGTGACGATGGCAACGCCGTCAACGGCGATGGCTGCGACAATAACTGCAAGCCGACCGGTTGCGGCAATGGGATCGTCACCGGGCCCGAGATCTGTGACGACGGTAATGTCGTCGACGGCGACGGGTGCGACAGCAACTGTACGCCAACCGGTTGCGGCAACGGGCTCGTTACCGCGGGCGAGTGGTGCGACGACGGCAATGCGGTAAACGGCGATGGCTGCGATTCTGTTTGTCTGCCAACCGAATGCGGCAACGGGGTCGTCACCGCGGGCGAGATCTGTGACGACTTCAATGAAGTCAGTGGCGACGGCTGCGACGCGAACTGCACACCGACCGGCTGCGGCAACGGGATCGCCACCGGCGTGGAGACGTGTGACGACGGCAATGCGGTGAGCGGCGACGGCTGTGATGTGAATTGCACACCGACCGGTTGCAATAATGGCATCCAGACCGCGGGCGAAGCCTGCGACGACGGCAATGCCGTCGACACCGACGGTTGCGACACGACCTGCAACGTCGTGGGCTGCGGCAACGGCAGCGTCGAGGGCAGCGAGCAGTGCGACGATGGCAACCCCGTCGACGGAGACGGCTGCGACGGCAACTGCACCGCGAGCGGGTGCGGCAACGGTGTCCGCGCGCTCGCCGAGCAGTGCGACGACGGCAATGCGGTCGACGGCGACGGCTGTCAGAGCGACTGCACGTTTACGCCCGGGGTCTTCGCCGGCACCGCGGCGGCCGAGGGCACGTTTTCGACCGACTCCGGCAGCGGGGCCACGCCCGCGTCCCCGGTGCAGGTCGGGATCACCACGCCGACCGGCGGCGACATCAGCATCGCGCTGGGGGCGAGCACACAGCCGCCGCCGCAGGGCTACGGTCTGTTGGGTCAGCAGATCGTCATCACCGCGCCGGTCGAGTCGCAATCGGCGCCGCTGCGGATCGTCTTCGTCCTCGACGCGACGGTGATGCCGCTCGGCCTGCCGGCGGGGTCGGTGAACGTCACCCGCAACGGCGCGCTCGTGGCGGATTGTTCGGGCCCCGCGGGACAAGCGGTGCCCAATCCGTGCATCGAGAGCCGGGCGTCGTTGCCGGGTGGCGACGTGGAGATCGCAGTGCTCACGTCCGCGGCGAGCACCTGGGCTCTGCTGGGGCCGGCGCACGATGCGGTGGTCGGCGCGATCAAGCCGGTCAAGTTCGTCATTGCGCGCAACAAGCCGGAAGCGGTCAAGAAGATCTCGGTGGTCGTAGGAAACGCCGACGCGGGCGGCGCATCGACCTTCCGGCTCTCGGCGTCGACGACATGCCCGGGCGCGACGGTGAGCACGCCGGACTTCGACACCAAGACGGCTTTGGACGACACCGTCTCGTTGGCGGCCGGCAAGACCAAGAAGGCGACCGTGCTGCTGACGATCAGCCAGGCGGGGATCGCCAGCATCACGACGCTCAACAAGACGGCCCCGTTCCGCTGCGCCGTGACATTCGTCGCCACGACCGTCGCGCCGGCCGGCAGCGTCGATCCCAACCCGGGCAACAGCAGTGTGACGGTGCGCGACGTGAACATCGTCGACAAGAACGACGCACCACAGGCCACCACCAACGAGACGACGATCCTCAGCCTCAAGCCCGTCAAGGTGGTCATCCCCAAGGGGACGGCGTCGGTCGTGGAAAACGTCAAGGTTCAGGTTGTCAACGCGGACATCTTCCCCGCGCCGGCGACGCCGGGGCACACGATGACCGTGACCGCGGCCGACGGAACCTGTCCGGCCGGCACCATGGGCAGCGTGGATTTCGCCCCGGCTCCGGGCGAACAGAACACCGTCGTTGGTGCGGGCGGGCAAAAGAAAACCGGCCAGGTGCGGCTCACGATCAATGCGGCGAGCTTCACGACGCCCGGAGCCGCTTCGCCGTCGCGCTGTCTGGCGACGGTGACCGCCAGTGGGCCGGCGGCCGACGGCGATGTGAGCAGCAACACGACCCAACTGGTCATCGATGTGATCGACAAGAACGACTTCTAGCGCGTCACTTCGGCCGTCGGGCCGCGATGCCGTCGGTACATGTTCTCGACCCACGCCGTACCGGGATGACCGGCCCAATGCGCCATCCAGCGCGCCTCGACCGCGGCGCGCGGCTCGGGGACGGCCATCGACGTGCCCGGCAACGACGCGGTGAGTGCGAGCAGCGCCGCGGCAGCGAGATCGGCGACGGTGAACGAGTTGCCGACGAGATAGCCGTCCGGGCCGGCCTCGGCGACGACGAAGTCGAGCCCGGCCCGCGTGCGCTCGCGCGCCGTGCGCGCGGTGTCGGCGTCGATGCGCATCTCGCGCCGCATGACGCCGCGTATGGCGGGGAACGCGACCCGATACGCGGATCGTGCGAGCCAACCTTTGCGCCCGGCAAAGACGGTCACGACATAGCCCGCATCGGGGAGAATGTCGAAGAACTTCGCCCGCCGCACCTCCGGCCCGATCTCCGTGTCGAACCAGTGCTGGATCTCCAGCGCGCGCCGGCGCTCGCCCTCACCGGCGGGATACAACGCCGGCTGCGGATGTTCCCGTTCGAGATAGTCGATGATTTGATTCGAGCCGGCGACCACGGCGTTCCCGATGCGCAGGAACGGCACCATGGGCTGGCCGCTCAGCCGCAGCGCCGTCAGCCGATGCGGCCCCGGCAACAGCGTGTGTCGAGAATGCGCCATGCGCTTGTAGTCGAGCGCCCAGCGCGCCTTCTCGTTGTAGTGGGAGGCATCGAACTGGAAGAGCTCGGGGGTGGTCATGGGCTGTCTCGTCGGCCTCTCGCATTTTTCCGCGGAACGCGTCAATCTCGCCGCCATGACGACTCCCACTTCCCGCACCATCCGCTTCTACTTCGACTATATTTCCCACAACGCCTATCTCGCCTGGACGCAGCTGCCACCGCTGGCGCACAAGTACGGCTTCACCATCGAGCCCATCCCCGTCCTCTTCGCCGGACTGCTCGGCGCCAACGGCCAGCGCGGTCCAGCCGAAATCCCCACCAAGGCGTTCTGGATGGGGAAGAACTTGCTGCGCAAAGTTGCGCTGCTCGGCGTGCCGCTCAACCCGCCGGCCTTTCATCCCTTCAACCCGCTGCTGGCGCTGCGCGCGTCGTCGCTGCCGCTCGACGACGTGGCGCGGCATGCGCTCATCGACGCGCTCTTCCTCGCCGTGTGGGTGCGCGGCCTGCACGTCAGCGAGCCCGCCGTCGTCGAGCATGTCGCCTCCGAGTGCGGGCTCGACGGGGCCGCCGTGCTCGCGCAGGCGACGAGCGCGGACGCGAAGGACCGCCTGCGCCGGCAGACCGACACGGCCATCGCCAACCTGGTGTTCGGCGTCCCGTCGATGGCGGTCGGCGACGAGGTGTTCTGGGGCTACGACGACTTCCCGTACCTGGAGCTGTTCCTGGCCGGCAAGGACCCGCTCGATGCCGCGGAGTGGCAGCGCTGGATGGGCTCGATTCGACCCTCCGCCATGCGCAAGGAGGTCCGCGCCAAGGTTGGCGGGACCTGACGACCGCGTCGACACCGGGCGACTCAGGGTTTTCCCCAACTTGAGTGCTCGCTCAGGCAGGTGATATTCGATCACCAGTGCGGCCGATCGCAACGCGCGCGCGACGCGCACTACAGGGGCTACGCGCCAGATGGCGCGGCCGACCAAGTCTGCGGGTCCACACCGGCGACATGGCGATGGCGGGCCTCATCATTCAAGACGGCGCTCGGCGTGGCGGCGCGGCGGTCCTCGTCGGCAAGACCGCCAGAGGGATACCATGACAAGAGCGATGTGGATCGTAGGGACGCTGGCGCTCGCCATCGCGGCACATGATGCAGCGGCGCAGCCGCTTCGCCTGGGGCCGGAATTCCAGGCGAACTCCTACACGACGGACTACCAGCTGCGGCCCGCCGCTTGTCAGGCGCCGGGCGGCGACTTTGTCCTCGTCTGGTCGAGTACCAGCCAGGACGGCGACGGCGGCGGCGTCTTCGGGCAGCGCTATGCCAGCGACGGGACGCGGGCCGGCAGCGAGTTCCAGGTGAACAGCGCCACGACGAGCACGATCAACTACGGGGTCTACAGCGAGCAACCGCCGGCGATCTGCTGCGATCCGAACGCCGGCTTCGTCGTCGTGTACCCGGCCTTCGACTATTTCAACCCGCCCGTCGGCAGCCGCGGCATCTTCGGTCAGCGCTACGACAGCGCCGGCACGCCGCTGGGGACCGAGTTTCAGGCCAACACCTATGCCGGAGCGAGCGAGGACCAGCAATCGATCGCCTGCGGTGCCGATGGCGGCTTCGTCGTCGCCTGGCAGAGCTTCGATTCTCCGGGTGGCCAGGACGGTGACGAGGGCGGCGTCTTCGCGCGCCGCTACGACAACACTGGCTCTCCGATCGGCGACCAGTTCCAGGTCAACACATTTACAGTCGGCCGCCAGCTGCGCCCGTCGGTGTGCACCGATCCAGGCGGCGGCTTCGTCGTGGCCTGGACGGGCAACGGGCAGGACGACTGCTGCACCTACGGCAGCTTCGCGCAGCGCTTCGACAGCGCCGGCGCGCCGGTCGGCACCGAGATCACGGTGAACGATCCGGCCGAAGCGAACGAAGACCAACGCGACGCCAAGGTGGCGTGCGGGCCGAGCGGCGACTTCGTCGTCGTCTGGTCGGCCGACGGGAACATCTTCTATCAGGACCTGCTCGCCCGCCGCTACGACTCGAGCGGCAGCCCACTCGGTGCGCAGTTCCTCGTCAACGCGTTCACCGCCGGGCCGCAGGGAGCCGATGATGGCTACGGGCCATTCGCCGTGGCTGCCGATGGGGTGGGCGACTTCGTCGTCGTGTGGAACAACGACAGCGATGAGGGCAACATCGACGGGTCCTACGGAGCGCTGGCGGCGCAGAAGTTCTCCAGCAGCGGATCGCGGCTCGGCACCGAGTTTCAGGTGAACACGTTCACACCGGGGTGGCAGGGCGGCAACAGCAGCGGCGTGGCGCTCGCCGTGGGCACCGACGGCAGCTTCGTCGTCGCCTGGGGCAGCGACGGCGCGTATGGTTCGTTCCAGGACGGCGATGGCTTCGGCGTGTTCGCGCAGCGCTACCTCGGCTCGCCGTCGATCCCACCCGATGGCATCAACGTGCCCGTGGGCGCCGGAGGCACCGTGAGCACCGATCCGGAGAACGATGGCGTCTCGCCGGGCGATCCGGTCGAGACGTCGATCACCTCGCCGAACGCCGGCACGGTGGTGATCACCGAAAGCGCCGCGCCGCAGACGCCGCCAAGCGGGTTCACCGCGCTCGACTTCGAAGTGTCGATCGACGCGCCGGCCGCGACCGTGTCCGCTCCACTCGTGCTCGTCTTTACCTTCGATGACTCGATCCTCCCCGCCGGGGTCGCGGCGGCCGACGTCGACGTGTTCCGCGACGGTACCCCGGTGCCTGATTGCACGGGCGCGCCCAGCGCGATTCCCGATCCGTGCGTGTCCGCGCGCGTCGCCATCGCTGGCGGCGTGCGCGTCACCGTGCTGACGTCGAACGTCGTGACGCTCAGCGCAGCCCGGGCTGTCAGCCCGCGCTCGACGCCGATCGCCTGGACGTTCGCCGCGCCGCCCTGTTTGTCGGCGCCGCGCCCGCAGTGCCGCGCCGCGCAGAAGTCGCTGCTGATCGTCAAGAACTCCGACGACGATACGAAGGACAAGCTGATCTGGAAGTGGCTGAAGGGGGCCAGCACCTCACTGCAGGACCTCGAAGACCCGACCGCGTCGGCGAGCTATGCATTCTGTCTGTACGCGGGCACGACGGCGGCGGTGCTGCTCAACGACGCGGTGGTGCCCGCCGACGCGCTCAAATGGGCGCCGAGCGGCAGCACCGGCTTCAAGTACAAGGATGCCGCCGGCGCCAACGACGGCATCACCGGGATCAAGGTGAAGAGCGGCGCGGCGGGCAAGGCGAAGGCGCTGGTGAAGGGGAAGGGCGGCGACCTCGACGATCCGGTGCTCGGCAACCTGACGCTGCCGGTGACCGCACAGCTGATCAATCAGCAGAGCAACGTCTGCTTCGAGGGTGTCTTCGACCTCCCGGACGTGATCAAGAACGAGGCGACTCAGTTCAAGGCGAAGGCGCAGTAGGCGCTCCGCATCGGCGTGCTATAGACGGTGTGACATGATCATTCGAGAGATGGCCGAGGACGAGTGCCGCGACCTGCTGGAGCGCGAAAGCTTCGGCCGGTTGGCGTGCGCGCGCGACAACCAGCCGTACGTGGTGCCGATCTACTTCTCGTACCACGGCGGCGCCCTGTACGGCTTCAGCACGCCCGGACAGAAGATCGAGTGGATGCGCGCCAATCCGCTCGTCTGCCTGCAGGTTGAGGAACGGAAGACTCACGATCGCTGGATGAGCGTGTTGGTGTTCGGTCGTTTCGAGGAGCTGCCGGATACGCCCGAATTCACCGCCGCGCGCGCCCAGGCTCAGGAGGCACTGCACAAGCGCGGCACGTGGTGGGAGTACACGTCGATTCCGGCCGCCGAGTGGCGGCGCAAGCCGGGTCCGTTCCAGCCCATCTTCTACCGCCTCCACATCGATCGGCTGACGGGACATCGCGCGGCCCCGGGCGCGTCGTCGTAGCGGGGCGGGCGTCAGTCAGCCCTTCTCGCCGTCGGCGATGGATTGCAGTCGCGGCACGTCCAGCAGCTCGATCTGATTGCGCGCCGAATCGATCAGCCCGCTGGTCTGCCAGCGGCTGGTGACGCGGATCGCCGACTCGACCGTCGTGCCCGTCATGTCGGCGAGCTCCTGGCGCGTGACACTGATCGCGGTGTGCCCGTCTCGCGCGCTGCCGATCTTCGCCGCCAGTGCCAACACGGCGCGCGCCAGCCGCTGCTCGACCCGCTCCAAAGCCACCGAGCGCAGGCGTTCGTGGGCGCTGCGCAGGCGCACCGCGACCTGCTCCATGATGGCGTTGCGCAACGTCGGGTAGCGCTGGCAGAAGTCGCGCGCGACGCTGGCCGGTAAGCGCCAGACGCTGCCGTCATCGGCGGCGATGGCCGAGGCCGGGTACGGGCGCCCTTCGATGGCGACCACGGCGCCGAACAGCTCGCCGGCGGCGACGACTTCCAGGACGATCTCGCGGCCGTCCGGACCCGACTTGATGATGTGCACCTTGCCCTCGTGCACCACCCAGAGGGAGTCCGCCGCCTCTCCCTCGCTGAACAGCACCTGCCCGCGATGCACCGCCACCTCGCGCACGGCGCCGTCGATCGCTGCGCGTTCGGACTCCGGCAAGACGCGAAACCCGGGCAACGAGGAAAGGCGCGGCATTATGAGGCAGATCATAAACGCCGACGGCGAGAAACGGTAGCGTTCGCAGCATCTCGATCGGGAGGTGCGCATGAACACCGTCATCGGACTGCTCGGTCGCCAACACCGCGATGTGCTGGCACGCATGGCCGCCGTCGAAGACGGTCTCGGCGAGCACGCCATTGCCATCGACTTCATCGCGTTCCTCGACGCCGACGTCGCCAGCCACTTCCGTCTCGAGGAAGAGGTCCTGTTCCCCGAGCTGGCACAGATCCCCGCCATCGCCGTCGGGCCCTTGCGCGTCATGCAGGCCGAGCACGACACGTTCCGAGCGCTGCTGGAAGGCGCCAGGGATGCTGCGCGCCGCGGCGATTCGGCCGCGGCGCGCGTCGCCCTGGTCGACCTGATCAACCTGCTGCGGGCTCACATCACCAAGGAGGACGGCGTGCTGTTCCCGTTGGCGTTGGCCCGGCTGAGTCCCGAACAAACGCAGCGCATGGAGCGTGCCGCCGTATGACGCCCGTCATACGTGCTCATCTGGCGGAAGCTTAAGAAGAAGACCGCAGGGGTTGTCCACAGGCCATACTTCGCGGAGGGGGTTGGGACATCGGGGATGGAAGAACCCGCACACCGAGCGCAGATCCAGATCGAGGTTCCGGGCGAGAGCTATCATCAAGACCTGATTGCCTGCCAGGTGGCGTGCCCGGTCCATACCGACGCGCGCGGCTACGTCCGCGCCATCGCCGCCGGCGATTTCGAAGCGGCGTATCTCATCGCGCGCGGGCCCAATCCCTTCGCCTCGATCTGCGGCCGCATTTGCGGCGCGCCCTGCGAAGCGGCCTGCCGCCGCGGCCGCGTCCCGCGCGTCGACGCGCGCGGCCACTTCATCGGCCCCGACAAGCCGATTGCCATCCGCGCTTTGAAACGCTTCGCCTGCGCGCAGCACGGCGTCGAGTCGCGCCCACCCGCCGCCGTGCTCGAGGCGCTGCGCCATCATCTCCCGCAGACGACGGCCGGCCCCGAGGAGATGGCCGCGGTGCTGCGCGCGCAGGCCGCCGGGACGTTCGAGCCCGCCGGCGGGCAGCGCGTGGCGATCGTCGGCGGCGGCCCCGCCGGCCTGGCCGCGGCGCACGACCTGGCCCTGCTCGGCTTGCGCCCGACGGTCTTCGAAGGGGAACCCGTGGCCGCCGGCATGCTCGCGCTCGGCGTGCCCAGCTACCGCCTGCCGCGCGACGTCATCCGCAACGAGGTGGCGGTGATCGAAGCGCTCGGCGTCGAGCTCCGCCTCGGCGTGTTCGTCGGTCGCGATGTCAGCTTCGCCGACCTGCGCCGCGATCACGCCGCCGTGCTCGTCGCAGTGGGGGCCAAGCAATCGCGCTTGCTCGGCATTGCGGGCGAACGCGGACCGCGCGTCTATGGCGGCGTCGACTTTCTGCGCGCCGTGGCCCTCGGCGAGACGCTCGACCTGGGCGAGAACGTCCTGGTCATCGGCGGCGGCAACGTCGCCTACGACGTCGCCCGCAGCGTCGTGCGCCAGGCGGCCCTCGACGCCGCGCGCACGGCGGCGCGTCTGCCGGGCAAGCATCGGGTCGTCTTGGCGTCGCTCGAGACGCTCGAGGAGATGCCCGCCGACACGATGGAGATCCGCGAAGGCGACGAGGAGGGCGTCGAGCGCCGCAACGGTTGGGGTCCGGTCGAGATCCAGCGCGACGCCGGCGGGCATGTCACCGGCGTCCTGCTGCGGCGCTGTCTGCGCGTCTACGACGAGCAGCGCCGCTTCCAGCCGGTGTTCGACGACGAGACGCGCGAGCTCGTTCCCTGCGACACGGTGCTGATCGCCGCCGGCCAGGCGCCCGATCTCGGATTTCTGCAGGACGGCGGCGCGGACATCGAGCAGTTCCGGCCGGGGTGGCCGCGCGTCGACGCCGCCGATCTCAGCACCACGGCTCCCGGGGTCTTCGTCGCCGGCGATCTGGCCCACGGCACGCGCCTGCTCATCGATGCCGTGGCCTCCGGCAAGCGCGCGGCGCGTTCGATCTATCGGCACATCACCGGCCGCACGCTGAGCGCCGACGTGCTCACGGCCCATCTGCCGCTGCCGGGCTACCGGCGCGAGAGCGGGTATGAGCGGTTGCCCCGCGTCGAGTTGCAGACCGCCGGCGTCGATGCGCGCCTCGCCGACCCCAGCACGCAGGTCGAGGTCGTGTGCAGCGAGGCCGCGGCCCGGCGCGAAGCCTCGCGCTGCCTCGACTGCGGCGTGACGCCGGTATTCGACGGCTCGCGCTGCGTGCTGTGCGGCGGCTGCGCCGACGTTTGCCCGACGTCGTGCCTCAAGCTCGTTCGCCTGCTCGACCTGGACGGCGGCGCCGCGCTCGACACCGTCATCGACACCTGTCTCGGTCCCGACACCGATCGCGATGCCAACGCGGCCATCCTCAAGGACGAGGACCGCTGCATCCGCTGCGCCCTGTGCGTCATGCGCTGCCCCGTCGAGGCGATCGTCATGGATCGGGTGCAGTTCGCGACCACCTGGAGGACCTCATGAGCAAGCCGGCAGCGGCATCCCCTCCCATGCGCTCGCGCCTCGACCCCGAGGAGATTCCGCGGCGCGACTTCCTCGGGCTCGCGGCCCTGTGGTCGGCCGCGGTGACCCTGGCGTTCGGCATCCTCGGCGCCATGCGCCTGCCGCGCGCGGCGGTGGTGCCGTCGGCCTCGCGCAAGTTTCGCGTCACGCTGCCGGGCAATCTCGTCGCCGGCGAAGCGTTCGTGCCGCCCGGGCGCTCGATCGCGATCTTCCGCGACGCCGAAGGCGTCTACGCGCTGTCGACGACCTGCACCCATCTCGGCTGCATCGTCAAGGCCGAGGGCGGTGGCTTCGACTGCCCGTGCCACGGCTCGCGCTTTGCCCTCGACGGTGCGGTGGTCAAAGGCCCCGCCCCCAAGGCACTGCCCTGGGTGGCGGTGAGCGCGATCGGCGCCGACACCATCATCGTCGACGAGGGCACGACAGTCCCGGCGGGGAAGAAGGTGGTCGTATGAAGCCCGACCCGGCCGCACCGTCGGCCTTGCGCCAGTTCGGAGCCAACCTCGCGGCGGCACCGGGCGCGATCAAGGCGAGCGTCCTGCGCGGCGGCGCGCCGACCACCGACCGCACGCGCTCGTCGTTCGTGTTCGGCAACTTCTTCCTGCACATCCACGCCGTGCGCATCCACCGCTGGACGATGCGCTGGAGCACCACATGGGGCCTTGGGCTGGTGTCCTTGTCGGCTTTCTTCATCACGCTCGGCACCGGCATTCTGCTGATGTTCTACTACAAGCCGTATCCGACCGCGGCGTACGACTCGATCAAGGACATCCACTTCGTCGTCCCCACCGGGCAGTTCATCCGCAACATCCACCGCTGGGCCGCCCAGGTCATGGTCTTCGCCGTGCTGCTGCACATGGCCCGCGTGTTCTACACCGCCGCCTACCGCGCGCCGCGCGAGTTCAACTGGGTGCTCGGCATGGGGCTGCTGGCGGTGACGCTCGGCCTCTCGTTCACCGGCTACCTGCTGCCGTGGGACCAGCTCGCCTACTGGGCGATTACGATCGGCGCCAACATCGCGCAGTCGCCGCGCGAGCTGACGGACGCCCTGGGGATCACGCAGTACTTCGACATCGGCGGCTGGCAGCGGTTCCTGCTGCTGGGCTCCGACGAGATCGGCGAGGAAGCGCTGATTCGCTTCTACCTGTTGCACGTCATGATTCTCCCCCTGGCGCTGGCGGTGCTGATGGGCGTGCACTTCTGGCGCATCCGCAAAGACGGCGGCCTGGCGCGCCCGCGCGATGCCGACGAGCGCCTCGGGGTGCCGCCGGCCGCAACCTATCCGGTGTTCACGGCCGCGCCGCAGAAGACCTACCAACTCGCCGCGGTGGTGCGCGGTCGCACGCCGGCGGTCGGCGATGGTCCGGAGAACACCGTGCCCGCCATGCCGCACCTGTTCTACGCCGAGGCCGGCGTGTTCATGCTCACGCTGCTCGTCTGCCTGGCGCTGTCGCTGATCTCCGACGCGCCGTTGAAAGAGCTGGCGAACCCGGCGGTGCCGGAGAATCCCGCCAAGGCGCCGTGGTACTTCCTCGGCCTGCAGGAGCTGGTGTCGTATTCGGCGTTGATGGGCGGCATCGGCATCCCGATGATCGTGCTGATCGGGTTGCTGTTGATTCCCTATGTCGATCGCGAGTCGGACGGGACCGGCGACTGGTTCGGCGGCCCCGGCGGCGGGGCCCTGGTGTGGCGCTCCGCGGCCTTCGGCCTGGCCGCGGTGCTCGCCGTCGAGACGTTCGCCATCCGCTTCGGTTGGATCCGCGAATGGTGGGTCGGCGCCCCGCAGATCCTGATCACCTTCATCAATCCGGGGACGGTGCTGACGGCGCTTTACGCCGCCTACTCGGTGTGGTGCGTGCGCCGCTACAACTCGACGCGTGCCGGAGCCCTCGGGCTGTTCACCTGCTTCCTGGCCGGCTTCCTGGTCCTGACCATCGTCGGGGTCCACTTCCGCGGGCCCAACTGGGGCTTCTATTGGTCGCACGCAGATTGGCCGGCGCACTGAGATGAACCCGCGCGCCAACAAGCTGCTGTTACTGTGTTCGAGCCTGGCCACCCTCGCGCTGCTCGTCTACGCCGCGGATTGGGAACGCAACCGCCGCGACTGGCGCCGCTGGCAGAAGGAGTACCAGGCGCAGTTGCCGGCCGAACAGCGCGACGCATTCCCGGTGCAATTGCGGCAGGTGTTCATTCCGAAGCTGCACGCGGCCGATCGCTGCGTCAGCTGCCACGTCGGCATGGCGGCCGGCGAGACCGCGCTGCTCGAGCCGCGTCTGTTTCGCGCTCATCCCAAGGTGGTGCACGACCCGGCGGACTATGGCTGCGTCGTCTGCCATGGCGGCCAGGGGCGCGCCACCGAGCGGGCCGATGCGCACGGCGACGTCGAGCATTGGCCGCAGCCGATGCTGCCGCTGCGCTATGCCTACGCCGGCTGCGGCAGCTGCCATGCCCATCTGCGCGTTCCCAATGTCGACGAAGTGGCGCGCGGCCGCGCCTTGATCGAGCGCAACGACTGCCTGGCGTGCCACGCGCTCGACGGGCGCGGTGGGACCTTGCGTCCGCATGCGACCGAGGCGATCGTCGCGCCCGACCTGTCGCGTGCGGGTGGTACCGGGTATGCGAGCGACTGGTACGCGATGCACCTGCGTCGCCACGCCGCGGCGAGCGCCGGCGCATGGAAGGACTCGGTCGGCGAGATTCCCGAGGCCGACCGCCAGGTGATCGAGGCGTTCCTCGACTCGCGTGTCGGCGCCCCGGGCCTGACCGAGGCCAAGGCGCTCTTTCACACGCTCGGCTGCCGCGGTTGCCACAAGGTTGCCGGCGTCGGCGGTGACGACGGCCCCGATCTCACGCTGATCGGCGACCGGGATCCGGCTCGTCTCGATTTCTCGCACGTCCACGGAGAGCGGAGCCTCGCCGGCTGGATCGCAGAACACTTCCGCGCCCCCGCCGCGGTCGTGCCCGGCTCGCGTATGCCGGAGCTGGGCCTCGACGAAGGGCAGATCGATCGCCTGACCTTCTACATGCTGTCGCTGCGCCGCAGCGACCATCCCGAAGCCTACTGGCCGATCGATCGCGTGCGCGCCGAGCGCCTGCATCAGCGCGAGTTCTCCGGCGACGGCGCGACGCTCTACGGCACCTTCTGCGCCGCCTGCCACGGGCCGAAGGGCGAAGGCATGCGCTACCCGGGCATGACCGCCTTCCCAGCCATCGGTAACCCCGATTTCCTCGCCATCGCTTCCGATCGTTTTCTCACCGAGACCGTCCGCCACGGGAGACCTGGCCGCCGCATGCCGGCGTGGGGTGACGCGGCGGGCGGCCTGCGCGCCGAAGAGGTGGCGGCGGTGGTCGCGCACGTGCGGTCGTTCCGCGACGCACCGGCACCGAGCGATGTGGAGCCGTTGCGCTGGGTGCGGGCCAACGCCGATACCGGCCGCGCCCTGTTCGCCGACGCCTGTGCCAGCTGCCACGGCAAGGCCGGCGAGGGCGCCGAAGGGCCGGCATTGCACAATCCCGTCCTGCTGCGCAGTGCCAGCGACACGTATCTGATCGAAACCATTCGGCGCGGTCGCCGCGGCACCTCCATGGCGGCCTTCGGCGGCGCCGGCCCGACTCACGCGACCCTCTCGGCCCAGGAGATCGAGTCGATCGTCGCCTTCATTCGCACGTGGGAGGAGCAACCATGAGCACCAAGGGTCTCAGCCGTCGCGCCTTTCTCGGCGGCGCCGCCGCCGCCGGGTTCGGCAGCTTCATCGCATCGGCGACACGCGCCTGGGGGCTCGCGGCGATCGACAATCCGCTGGCCCACTATCCGCAACGCGGTTGGGAGCAGACGTATCGCGATCTGTGGAAGTACGATTCGACGTTCACCTTCCTGTGCGCGCCGAACGACACGCACAACTGCATCCTGAACGCCTACGTGCGCTCCGGTGTGATCACGCGCATCGGGCCGACCATGCGCTATGGCGAAGCGACGGACCTCGACGGCAACCAGGCCTCGCACCGCTGGGATCCGCGCGTCTGCCAGAAGGGCCTGGCGTTGACCCGCCGCTTCTACGGCGATCGACGCCTGCGCCACTGCATGGTACGGGCCGGCTACAAGCGCTGGGTCGAGGACGGGTTCCCGCGCGGTGAGGACGGCCGCCCGCCGGTCGATTACTTCAACCGCGCGCGCGACGAATGGGTCCGCATGACACATGCGGAAGCGGCCGACATCGTGGCCAAGGCGCTGCAGAATATCGCCCAGACCTACACCGGGGAGGCCGGCGCGCAGCGCCTGCGTGCGCAGGGGTACGGCGACGAAGTCATCGCCGCCACCAAGGGCGTCGGGACGCAAGTGCTCAAGTTCCGCGGCGGCATGCCGCTGCTCGGTCTCACGCGCGTGTTCGGGCTCTACCGCATGGCCAACTCCATGGCGCTGCTCGATGCCAAGCTGCGCGGCGTCGGGCCCGAGGAGGCACTCGGCGGCCGCGGCTTCGACAACTACTCGTGGCATACCGATCTGCCGCCGGGGCATCCGATGGTCACCGGCCAGCAGACCGTCGAGTTCGACCTCAGCTCGGTGGAGCTGGCGCGCACCGTCGTCGTCTGGGGGATGAACTGGATCACCACCAAGATGCCGGACGCGCACTGGCTCACCGAGGCGCGTCTCAAGGGCACGCGCATCGTCGTCATCGCCTGCGAGTACTCGGCGACCAGCTCGAAGGCCGACGACGCCATCGTCGTGCGGCCCGGGACCACCCCGGCCCTGGCGCTCGGGCTGGCGAATGTCGTCATGCGCGACAAGTTGTACGACGCCGAGTACGTGCGGCAGTGGACC
Source organism: uncultured Binatia bacterium (SeqCode) (assembly GCA_964455095.1). Lineage (GTDB taxonomy): Bacteria > Desulfobacterota > Binatia > HRBIN30 > CADEER01 > CAYVUV01. The sequence goes on along the minus strand of CAYVUV010000207.1, from coordinate 11,705 downwards.
GACCTGCCCATCCTGGTGCGCACGGATACGCTCAAGCACCTGCGCGCCAGCGACGTCTTCGGCGGCGCCTCGGCGGTGCTCGGCAATCAGACGCACGTCCAGGCCGCGGGGGAAAAGACCCCGCCGCCGGGGACGCACACCGACATGCTGATCCCCAACCAGCTGCGCGAGGAGTGGGGCGACTATGTCTGGTACGACAACGCGGCGGGCGCGCCGCGCCCGCTGACGCGCGACGAGGTCGGCAAGCACTCCCTCGTCGGCGATGCGCTGCTCGAAGGTCAAGTCGACGTGAAGCTGGCCGACGGCAGCAGCGTGCGCTGCCGGCCGGTGTTCGATCTGGTGCGCGAGTACGCGGCACACTTCGATCCGCAGACGGTCGAGGAGATCACCTGGGCGCCGGCCGCTGCCGTCGAGGCGCTGGCGCGCGACATCGCGGCGCATCCCGGCACGACGCTGTTTGCCATCGGCATGGGCCCGAACCAGTTCTTCAACAATGACAACAAAGACCGCGACATCTTCCTGCTCGCGGCGCTGACCGGCAACGTCGGCAAGCTGACCGGCAACGTCGGCTCGTTCGCCGGCAACTTCCGCACCGCGCTGTTCAACGGCATACCGCAGTACATCAACGAGAACCCGTTCGATCTCGAGCTCGACCCCGACAAGCCGGCGCGGCCGAAACAGTACTGGCGCGCCGAGTCGGCGCACTACTACAACCACGAGGATCACATTCTCAAAGTCGGCAACCGCCGGCTGACCGGCGATTCGCACATCCCCACGCCGACCAAGTCGCTGTGGTTCTGCAATGCCAACTCCATCCTCGGCAACGTCAAGTGGCACTACAACACCGTCGTCAACGTGTTGCCGAAGATCGAGATGATCGCCGTGCAGGAATGGTGGTGGTCGACCTCGTGCGAATGGGCGGACGTTGTCTTTGCCGCCGATTCCTGGGCCGAGCTCAAGCACCCGGATGTCGCCGCCTCGGTGACCAACCCGTTCATCACCGTCTACCCGCGCACGCCGTTGCCGCGCGTGTTCGAGACGCGCGGCGATATCGAGATCCTGGCGCAGGTCGGCAAGAGCCTGGCCGCCCTCACCGGCGACCAGCGCTTCGCCGACTGCTGGAAGTTCGTCGACGACCAGCGGGTCGATGCCTACCTGCAGCGCATCTTCGACGGCTCGTCCTGCGCCAAGGGGTACCGGCTGCTCGATCTCGAGGAGAAGGCCAAGAAGGGCATCCCGGCGCTGCTGCTGAATCGCACCTACCCGAAGGCAGTGGGCTACGAGCAAACCAACGATGGGCGCCCCTGGTACACCAAGAGCGGGCGGCTCGAGTTCTACCGCGAGGAAGACGAGTTCATCGAAGCGGGCGAGAACCTGCCGGTGCACCGCGAGCCGATCGATTCGACGTTCTATGAGCCGAACGTCATCGTAGCGCCGAAGCACGAGGCCATTCGCCCCAAGGGGCCGGTCGACTACGGCGTAGCGCTGTCGGACCTGTCCTGCGAGACGCGTCAGGGGCGCAACGTCGTCAAGACCTGGGCCGAGACCAAGCAGTCGGCGCATCCGCTGGCGAAGGACGGATACACGTTCATCTTCCATACGCCGAAGTACCGCCACGGCGCGCACACCATGCCGATCGACACCGACATGATCGCGATCTTGTTCGGACCGTTCGGCGACATCTATCGCCACGACAAACGCTCGCCGTTCGTCGCCGAGGGCTACGTCGACATGCACCCGGCCGACGCGCGCGAGCTCGGCATCGAGGACGGCGACTACGTCTGGATCGATTCCGATCCCGAGGATCGCCCGTTCCGCGGCTGGCAGAAGAACAAGAAGGACTACGAGTTCGCCCGTCTGCTGTGCCGGGCGCGCTACTACCCCGGGACGCCGCGCGGCGTGACGCGGATGTGGTTCAACATGTACGGCGCCACGCCGGGATCGGTGGAGGGGCAGCAGTCGCGCGCCGACGGGCTGGCCAAGAATCCGCGCAGCGGGTACCAGGCGATGTTCCGCTCCGGTTCGCACCAGTCGGCGACGCGCGGCTGGCTGAAGCCGACGCTGATGACCGATTCGCTGGTGCGCAAAGAGCTCTTCGGGCAGGCGATCGGCAAGGGCTTCCTGCCCGATGTGCACTGCCCGACCGGATCGCCGCGCGAGTCGATCGTCAAGATCACCCGCGCCGAGGCCGGCGGCCTCGATGGCAAGGGGTTGTGGCGTCCCGCCGCGCTGGGCGTGCGGCCCGGGTACGAGTCCGAGGCCATGCACCGCTATCTGCGCGGCGACTTCGCCGCGGTGGACACCAAGAAGGGGGGCAAAGCCTGATGGCCCGCGTATTCAACTGGCAGATCAAACGCGACATGTCGTACTGGTACCCGGAGTCGCGGCCCAAGAAACAGTTCGCCGCCGTCTTCGACACCAACAAGTGCATCTCGTGTCAGACCTGCACGATCGCGTGCAAGACGACGTGGACCTCGGGCCGCGGCCAGGAGTACATGCTGTGGAACAACGTCGAGACCAAGCCGTACGGCTCGTATCCGCTCGCCTACGACCTCAAGCTGCTCGACAAGCTCGGGCCGCAGACGTGGACCGACGGCGTGTACGACGGCCGCACGCTGTTCGAAGCCGCGGAAGCCGGGGAGCGCGTGCTGGGCTGGCGTCCCGACGAGCTCGACTACGCGCATCCGAACGTCGGCGAGGACGATTGCACCGGCACCGTCGACCACGGCGCGGCGATGGATCTCCCGCACGCCAATTGGTTCTTCTACCTGGCGCGCATCTGCAACCACTGCACGTACCCCGGCTGCCTGGCGTCGTGCCCGCGCAGCTCCATCTACAAGCGCGAGGAAGACGGTATCGTGCTGGTCGATCAGGATCGCTGCCGCGGCTATCAGGAGTGCGTCAAGGGTTGCCCGTACAAGAAGATCTTCTTCAACCCGATGACCGGCACGTCGGAGAAGTGCATCGCCTGTTTTCCCAAGTTCGAGATGGGGCTGCAGCCGCAGTGCTTCGCCAACTGCATCGGCAAGATCCGCTTTGCCGGCACGGTGTCGACCCCCGACAACGCGCGCGAGGACAATCCGATCGACTACCTGGTGCACGTGCGCAAGCTGGCCCTGCCGCTGTTCCCGCAGTGGGGCCTCGAGCCGAACGTGTACTACGTGCCGCCCATTCACGTGGCGCGGCCCTATCTGCGCCAGCTGTTCGGGCCCGGCGTCGACGCCGCGATCGAGACGTATCGGCACGCGCCGGAGGATCCCGACCTCGCCGCCCTGTTGTGCCTGTTCGGCTCGACCGAACGGGTGGTGCCGCGCTGGAAGCGCCAGGACGACATGGTCATCGGCATGGAAGAGGACGGCAGCGAGATCATCCGCGTGCCGGTGCGCGAGCCGATCTTCGTGCGCGAGGCGTTCGACAAGACGCACCAGGTGGCGCGCACCAACTGTCCATGAGGAGGTGGCGCATGATGTTCGCTCGAGCGCTGAGAATCACGGCTGGCCTGCTGATTGCCTGTGCCGCGAGCGCGCCGGCGCAAGGGGCGGTGGCGGCGGCGGCCGCGCAGATCACGCTGGCGCAGAGCGCGGCGCTCCCGGCCTCGCCGGAAGACCCGGCCTGGGCGAAGGTCCCCGTGGCGCCGGTCCCGCTGGTGCTGCAGGACATGGTCGAGCCGCGCCTGCTGGTGGCCTCGACCTCCGAGGTGCGCGTGCGGGCGCTCAGCGATGGGGAACGCGTCGCATTCCTGCTCGAATGGGACGACGCGACCGACGACGACATGCAGAAACCGTCGCAGTTCTCCGACGCCTGCGCCGTGCAGCTGCCGGCGGTCTCGTCGGCCGATGTCCCGGCGCCGCAGATGGGCGAGCCGGGCCGGCCGGTGGAGGTGTCGTACTGGCGGGCGGCGTGGCAGGCGGCGGTGGACGGTCGCCCCGATACGGTGCAGTCGATCTACCCGAACTCGACCGTGGACCACTATCCGTTCGACGCCGAGCCGCTGAAGAAGGATCCCGACGCGCAGCAGGCGATGGCCAAGCGCTACGCGCCGGCGCGTTCGCTGGGCAACCCGATGGCGGGTCCGCGCCAGCAACCCGTGCAGGACCTGCTCGCCGAAGGCCCGGGCACATTGAGCCCGGCGCCGCAGTCGGTGTCGACGGGGATCGGCAAGCGCACGGCGAACGGCTGGTCGGTGATGATCGTGCGACCACTGCCGGCCGGGCTCATGCCCGGCAAGCGCACGCAGGTCGCCTTTGCGATCTGGAATGGCGCGCAGGGCGAGGTGGGCGCGCGCAAGATGCGCTCGGTATGGGTGCCGTTGGCGCGGGAGGCAGGCAAATGACACACGCGAAAGGCGTCGGCGCTCCCACGCGCCGCAGTCGCGGCAAGCGGGTCGTCATCGCGACAGACCTCCTCGCGCAAGCCTGTGAATGGCGCTTGTTGGGTCTGTTGCTGTCGCGCCCGACCGCGGAAACGCGGCAGACCGCGCGACAGCTGGCGGGTGAAGTGCGCGATGCGGCGCTGGCTGCGCTCGGGCGCGAGTGGAGCGACTGCGCCGACGAAGGGGCGTACCTGGCGCTGCTCGGATCGGGCGGTGTGGTGTCGCCGCGCGTCGTGGCGTATCGCGGCTTTGCCGATCCCGGTTGGATGCTGGCCGACATCGCCCGCTACTACGAGGCGTTCGGCTTTCACCCGCAGACGGAAGAGCCGCCGGATCACGCCGCGTCACTGCTCGAGCTGGTATCGTATCTCTGGCTCAAGGAAGCGTACGCGCGAGAGATCGGCGCCGACGGTGCGGCCGAACAGACCCGCGCCGCGCGCGACCAGTTCGTCCTCGACTACGTCGCGCCGCTTGCCGCACCGATGGCGGAGCGGCTCGACCAGTGCGGGGCGATCGCCTGGGCCGCTGCGGCGCATCTGCTCGCGGCCAGAGTGCCGGCTCCGCCGCCGGTCGTCCCGGGCATCGGCGACCACGAGGACTTCGTGCGCTGCGGCGGTTGCGCCATGGCCGGCGAGGAGCCGCCGCCCTGAACCGTGTGCAGCTTTTCCGGCCAGCCGCGAGGGAAATTCCTCTCCCTGAGGGAGAGGAACCAGAGAGGACCGAACAATTGCGGGGCAACGGGGGCATGTGCCGAGGTGTGCGCGCTTTGCGTGGGCGCTGGGCCCGGTCTAAGGTGTCGCCGCGGATCGGGGAGGGAGCATGGGATTTCGCGTTGTGTGCATCTCGCGCACGACTGCCGCCGGCGGCGAGGACGTCGGGCAGGCGGTCGCGCAGCGGCTGGGCTTTCGGTATGTCGATGAGCAGATCATCGAGCGGGCGGCCCAGCAGGCGCAGGTGACCCCGGCGCTGGTTGCGAAAGCGGAGCAGCGCCAGCCGCTGCTGCAGCGCCTGCTGGAGCGGATACCGCCGGGCTCGGAGTTCGCGGGTATCGTCACGCTGGCGACCGGCGTTCCGGTCGACGCGTTCGTGGCGGGGCCGGCTGTTTCTCGAGCGGATGCGGCCGATCTGCGCGTGATGATTCAGGCGGCGATCCACGAAGTCGCCGCTGCCGGGCAGGCGGTGATCGTCGCGCATGCCGCCTCGATCGCACTCGCCAACACCGAGGGCGTGCTGCGCGTGTTGGTGACGGCATCGGCGGAGACGCGCGTCCGTCGGGTTGCCGAGTTCGAGCGGATCATTCCGGAAGAAGCCGAACGGCGTATTGCCAGCTCGGATCGCGATCGGCAGGAGTACTTTCGGCGCTTCTACAAGCTGCAGGAAGAGCTGCCGACGCACTACGATCTGGTCATCAACACCGACGTCTTGACGACGGCACAGGCCGTCGCCGTGATTCTCACCGCGGCGCAGGCGGCCTGAGCGCGGGCGCTTGCAACCGCGCAGTCAATGCACGAGGAGGATGGGTCGGTCGGCGCGATCGAGGAGCGTGTCGGTGCAGCTGCCGAAGAGGATTTCCCGACCGCGCGAGCGACCATAGGCACCCATCACCACGAGATCGGCTCGGCACTCCTCGGCAGCGGCTGAGAGCGCCTCCGGGATGCCGCGGCGGCTCGCCGGGATGACGCGCACTTCGGCTGCCGTGCCGGCGAGCTGTCGGGCGGTGGCGCCGAGCGCGTCGGTCAGGCCGTCGTCGCGTTTCGCGGCGCTCACGAACACCACCCGTCGCGCCTTGGCCAGGAGGGGCGCCGCGGCGGTCACGGCGGCGGCCGTGCTCGCGGCGTCCTTCCAGCACACCATGATGGTGTCGGTGAGGGTGCGTGGCTCCGCGCGGGCGGCCACGAGGACGGGCCGCCCGCAGTTGCGTACCAGGTGCTCGAGCGTATCCGGGGCCAATCCCTGTTTCTGCCGCGCGCGCCCCATGACGACGAGGTCGCACTGGGCGGCATGCAGGGTCAGGCGCTCGTGCGCGTTGCTCGGTTCCTCGCGAAAGCTCGCCGTCACGCCGCGGATGTCGACGGGCGCGTCGCACATTTCGATCCCGGCGCTGGCGCAAAAGGTGCGGACGTTCTCGGCGGCCAGCGCCGCGAAGGTCTCGGCATTGGTCGCCAGTCGCTCGAGCGCATTGCGCAGCGCCTGGCCGCTGGCAAACTCGGTGTGGGCGTAGCGTGCCGCCAGCACCGCGGGCACATGTGCGTGCAGGCAATCCAGATGCGCCGAGAGCGGGGTCGCGGCCGCCCGTGCGGTCTGCAGGATGACCGCATCGCGCTCACCGCCGCCGACGAGTGTCAGGATCGTCTTCATCTAGCTTCACCGTCCCCATCGCTCACGCCGGCCGTTTCCGGCGTCGGGACCTCGTAGCACACCCGACCCGTGACCCGAAGGCGGGCGTAGTCATCCGCCAAACGCACCCGGGGGCGAAGCGGGGCGGCGCGATGAAGCTCGCGCCGCCGCCACCTCGCCCCCGGGGGAAGCGCAACAGAATCGCGGGCGACTACTTGGTGAAATTGGCCTGCGCCGACGTGCTGCTGTTGACGGTTACGGTGCAGGTGGCCGCTGTGCCGGTGCACGCACCCGACCAGTTCACGAAGATGAAGCCGGGCTCGGGAGTGGCCGTCAAAGCGACGGCAGTCCCGGCGGCGACGCTCGTCGCACAGATCTTGCCGCAGTTGATACCGCCGGGCGCGCTGGTGATGAGACCCTTGCCGCCCGCTGTCTTGACCGTGAGTGTTTGATTGGTGGTGCCGCCACCGCCACCGCCGCCACCACCGCCACCACCACCGCCGCCACCAGACGGCGCGGTCGCGAACTTGGCGCCGACATCGACATGGCCGGTCGCGTTCACCGTGCATGTGAGGCTGAGGCCGGAGCAGGCGCCGGTCCATCCGGAAAACACGCTGCCGCTGCCTGGCTTGGCCGTCAGCGTGACCGCGGTGCCGGCGTTGTAGGGCGCCACGCACTTGTTGCCGCAGCTGATCCGCTTGTCGGCCGACTCGACGTTGCCGTTGCCGGTCTTGGTCACCGTGACCGAGTCGGACTGCACGAGCGCCGCGCTCATCTGCGTGCTGATCAGCTCACCGATCTCGTCGGCAGCGGGTGCGTTGCACACGAGGTCGGCACAGAGCGCCTCGTGCGTGACCGGATCGTAGTTGCCCGTGAATTGCCACATCTCGATGCGCCGCACGACGGAGCGCGTGGTGGGCAGCAGGTTGCCTCGGTTCTGGCTGCGCTTGCGGCGGCCGTTGCCGCCGGAGACCGGCTCGTCCTGGATGATGGAGTAGTCGCTCTCGAGCTGGGCGGGATCCATCGGCACCACCACCTGGTTGTCGGCCATCAGCTCGTCGAGGGTGACTTCGAACGGCAGCTGAGTGACGAAGACGCGGATCCACTGCGCATCGCCGTAGAGCGACGGCGCTTCCGCCGGCTCCGGCGCGTCGACTTCGACGACCAGCTGGGGCGGGTCGCCGGCGCGCACCGGCTGTGCGACGTAGTAGTTTGGCATCGGGATCGCGGTGGGCGGATCGTTCGGCACCAACACGCCGGGGTTCGCCGCGTCCTCGCACAGCCAGCGGGCCGTCACCCGAGTCGGGTTGCCGGTCGCGCCGGTACCGAAGTGCTCACAGCCGGAGTCCTGGTACGTGGCGGGATTCCACTGATAGCACTGCCCCGGAAACCACGGGACGGTGTGCGGGAGCGTGCGCTCGGTGAACTGTGCCGTGCTGGCGTCGTAGGGGCTTTCCCATCGGACGCGCACGCCGCCGGCATAGGGGATGACGCTGGGCGCTCCGTAGCGTTGGGCCGAGAACGAGTACGGCACCTGCGCCGCGCTGAGCCCTTCGAGCTCGACCTCGAAGCCGTGGCAGACCTGGCCGGTGTCGTTCGAGATGTCGAAGTTTCCGAGCGAGCCGTAGATGATCGCGGACTGCGCCTGTGCAGCCGTCGCCGCGCCGAGTGCGCCGAGTGTCAGGGCTGCCAGCATGCCGCACGTGCGCGCGGATCGCAGCAGCCCTTGCGTGTTCATGTTCTTGATCACGTCCATTGTCCTGTTTCCTCCCTGGGTCGTTGTGGAATGTTGACGGTCACGACCAGGAGGAAAGGCAAGGGGCGTACCAGCGTCGGGCGCGGATGCCAGCTCGACCCTTTCGCGCGTGTGGCTGCTTTGGCGAAGGGGCAACTGGGGAATAGTCCTCAGGGCTGCGGCTTATGCCGCACAGCGGGCGGGGCTCTCTCGGGCGCGGCCTCAAAACCTCACGGCGACCGCGCCGCCGCCGACTGTGGGGACGATCTCCCAGCTGACACGATTGGGATTCCCCACCGCGAAGCGACGCTCGTACTCCCCGAGCTGGGCGCGCGGCCACCAGGGTTGGCTCCAGATCATCAGCTCGCCAACGGCGAAGCCGATCGCCGCGGAACGCCAGCCGCGCGTGCGCTCGTCGAATCCTTCCGACACGATCACCCCGCCGGCGAGGTTGACCCCGAAGTTGGCCGAGTGGCGCACCCAGGAGAAGCGTTGGTCGGCCTGTTCGGCCCGCCGCCGCAGCAATATCTCGGATTCTTTCAACTGCACCTGGCGCTGCTCGCGGGTCTGCCCCGGCAAGGCGCGAATGGGATCGGCACCCTGGGCCGCGAACAACGGCCGGCGCACTTGGTTGATCACGCCACCGAGCGCCTTCACCGCACTTACGATGTAGTCTGCGCGGCGCCCGCCGTCGTCGGTGCGGGCGGCTTCGACACTTTGGACGACCATGCCCAGGCCATAGAACCCGGTCCAACCCTTCCACCACAGATCGGCGTACAGACGCCGCTCGTCCAGCGTGTGCTCGAGGAACGCGAGGCGCTCGTTGACCTCGGCGTCGCTGATCGTGCCGCGACCGTCGGAGCCCGGCTCGGCGTCGCAGCGCCCGGGCACCGACGCGCAGCTCAGCACGACGAACAAGAGCAGGGTCGAACGCGCCAATACCGGTGTCACCGCCATTGCCTGCGCTTGCGGGGCTTCCGGCGCATGGCCGCCGCGCGTCAGCTCGTCGAATCGACGTCCCGCCGCGTACGCCACCAACAGCCAAAGCGCGATCACGGCCAGGCTGACCAGGCCGAGATGCTGTGTCTGGAGGCCCAGCGGGCTCATCCAGGCCGTCCAAGCGAGGATGAGGAGGGCGCTCACGCCTTTCGCGGAGCGCATCAAGAACATGTCGATGAAGGCCTTCGCCTGATACTTGGCGGAGGCGTCCGTCGGCGTGTACAGCACCTCTTTGGTCGTCTGGTTGAGCGAGTAGCTCAGTGCCGCGTCGCTCAAAAAGGCGGCGCTGATGGCCGCAAACGTCGTCAGCGCCAGGAACGCCGCGCTGCCGAACGCCAGCGCGATCGGCAGAACCAGCAAACCGACACGCGGCCCCCAGCGGCGGAGGATCCAGGTCGTGGCGACGAACTGGACGCCGATCGATACGACGATGGCCGCCGAGCTGAACCAGCCCAGAAACGAAGCCATCGCCGCTTCGTCGTGAAAGCGCGCCGCGACGAATACGTTGAACTGGTAGTCGATGACATTGGAAACGACTTCGTACAGCGCAACGAGCAACGCGACACACGTGAGGTAGCGCGATGCCACCGTCAGACGGGCGCCGGCGATCGCATCGCGCAGGGAGGGCTCGTGGCCCGTCGATGTCGCTGGCGCCGCGGGGGATCGACGCGCAATCGCGCGCGCGACGGCGGCGATGCAGATCAGCAAGACGATGCAGAGAAGCAACAGATTCGCGGTTCCGAGTCCCTGCGCCGCGGCGCCCGTCACCATGCTGCCCACCGCGCCGCCGATGATCCCGCCCGCACCGATGAACCCGTACGTGCGCTTGGCCGCGGCCGGCGCGGTCAGGTCGTTCGCGAAGCTCCAGAACAGCGCGACCATGACCGAGTTGAAGATGTCGACATAGAAAAAATACACGTACCCGAGCCACGGCGGCGGATCGGAGGACAGCAGCCACCAGAACGCAACCGACGCAATGGAGAAGAGTCCGACGCAGAGGTAGACCAGGCGTTCGCGCTGGTAGTGTGCGGCCAAGGCGGAATAGAGCAGCACCACCGGAAGCATCAGCAGGGCCGAGCCGAGCTTGACCCAGGGGAGATTCGTCGCGCCCGCGGTAGTGAGGAAGTGCGAGGTCCGTATGGGCTTCTGGACCCAGAACGCCGCGATGACGAGAAAGAAGAGGAAAAACAGGCCGAACACGCGTTGTCGATCGGTCGACATCAACGAGCCCAGCGATCCTGAGTCGGCGGTGTCGGAAACATTTGACATCTCATCATCCCCCGGGGGGCTGGCCCGCTTAGAACAGCGCGAGCCGACCGCGTTCGACTTCGTGCAGCAGGTCCTCCCGCCGCTCTCTGAGTGTGTCCAGCTCATGGCGCGTGAGGCCCAGCTGAAGCGTCTCTCCGACCATGCGCACACCGGCTGCGGGGTCGAGGGTGGCGCTCGGGGGCACGGGGCGCAGCACGCCATCGGCACCGCGCTGAAACTGTGTCACGACCTCGAGCGCGTCCACTTCGGAGGCGGGGAGGGCGCGTAAGCGGTCAATCGATTGGCGCGGCAAGCCGGAGACGTGGAGCCTATCGAGGTGCTTCATGAACCAGTTGTAGAGGTGCGCGCCGAAGGAAATGCCGTTGTCGATGGAGAACAACTGGGGGTTGGCCGGATCGGTCGACATCAAGAAGTTGTTGGCGCGCGCGTCGCGGTGCTCGATCAGATAGGTCAACAGGTTCAGATTGCCGAAGTGATAGGCGTAGCGGGGGTCGTGCGAGAATCGACCAGGGTCGAAGGTCGGCGTGGGCACGCTCACGTTGTCGAGCCAGGCCGCGGCGGAACCGAACACGCAACGCGCGCCAGGGAGGTTGGGCGTCACGTCGGGATCAATCGTCTGCAGGAGTGTGAGGGGGAAACACACGGCGACGACGGGCGGCACGACTTGATCATCCGGGTCGAGGAAGAACTGTTGGATGCGGTACGCGGCAATCTCCAACCGCGGCGCGTTGTTCCAGCCGTCGCCACCCTCCGGCGCCGCCTTCCATTTGATCGCCAACTGAAGCCCGTCGGCGTATTCGACGCGCCATTTCTGGGCGCCCATGACGCCGCCGCCAGCGCCTTTGGCTTCGAGGATTTTGACCGGCTCTTCTTGCAGGCGACGCACCAGCTCGGCGGGGGGGAGCGGCAGGTTTCCCTCGCGGCCAGATGGTTGTGCGAAGGTCGGCGCGGCGGTCAATAGCCCGAGCGCGACTGTCAGGGGTCGAGTCATCA
>CAYVUV010000206.1:0-9875 GCA_964455095.1 uncultured Binatia bacterium (SeqCode) | reverse complement strand
CGGACGGCTCGACGATGGAGTTCAATTCGCGCAACGGCGACCGCGACGAGTTGACGTTCGCCCGGGCGCTGGCGCGCGACGAGGTGCCGCTCAGCGCCTTCGACGATGCGCTGGCGGGGTTCGTCGCGCTGGGGCGCATGCACGATTTCGTCCCGATCGTCATCTACATCCCGTCCGCGTACACCGCCTACCGCGCGCAGGTCCAGTTCGATGATGCCGCCACCGAACGCATCCTGCACGCGTACAGCGACCGCCAGCGCGCGTACTTCGCCGCCAGGTCGGCCGATCTCGGCTACCGGCTCCTCGATCTCACCCCCGTGCTCGCCGCCGCCGCCCGCGACCGCCCGGCGGCGCGGCGCCTCTACTTCTCCACCAACGTGCACCTGACCCAGGAGGGCCACGAAGTCGTCGCCGACGAGCTGGCCCGGGTGATCGGACCTGCCGCGCCAAAGTGAAGGCTAGTTCGAGACCCGCCGGCGCAAAGCCAGGCCACCAATGCAGGCGAGCAGAGCGAGCGCGACGAGAAAACCGCGCTGAGACACGGCCGGCGCCGACGCCGGATCAACCGCGGTGCAGGTGCCGACGTTGCCCGGCGCGGTGCACGACTCATGCGAACCGTCGCACGGGTCGTTGCAGCAGACGCCGTCGGCGCAGATGCCCGACGCGCAGTTGGACGACGGATCGCAGCCGGCTCCATTGGGCAGCGGCGTGCCGGTACTGGTCGCGGTCGGCGTCTGGGTCGCGGTGTGCGTCGGGGTGCCGGTCGGGGTCTCTGTCGGCGTATTGGTGGGGCTTGCCGTCGGCGTGATGGTGGGGGTCGCCGTGGGCGTACTGGTCGGGGTCTCCGTCGGCGTATCGGTCGGGGTCTCGGTCGGTGTCTGCGTGGGTGAGCTGGTCGGCGTCGGACTGTCGACGACCGGCGGCGGGGCGAGCAGGCTGGCGAACACGCCTCGCGAGCTGCCGTCCTGGTTCAGACTGAGCCATGTCGCCACAGTCGATCCGTTTGGCGCCACGGCGACCTTCGGAACGTTCTGAGCGGACGGCGTGTAGGAGTTGACCTGGAACTCGGCCCCTAATTTCGTCGCTGCGGCCGAGAAGTGTTGGCCGAAGATTCCATCGCTATTGCCGTCCTGGCCGTTGCTGGACCACAGGACCAGAAACCCGCCGCCGGGCTGCAACGCAATCGCTGCAGTGTTCTGGGCGAGGTTCGTATAGGTGTTGATCTGAAACTCCATCCCCACCGGTGTACCGTCGCTCGCAAATCGCTGACCGAAAATGTCGTCGAAGCCCAAACCCTGCTGGCGATTCCACGCGACGACGAAGTTGCCGGTGGCGTCCACGGCCACCGCGGGGGACTCCTCGTCGGACGTGGTGTACGAGTTCACCTGGAACTCGGTCCCGACGCGGGCGCCACCGCTGGCGAAGCGCTGACCGAAGACGCCGAGGGCGTCCCCGTCTTGCACGCTCTCCCAGACGACGACGAAGTCGCCGTCGGCATCGACGGCGGCGACAGGGCGTCTCTGACTGTTCGGGGTGTACGTGTTGATCTGGAATTCCGTCCCCACGCTCGCGCCGCTGCTGTTCCAGCGCTGTCCAAATATTCCATACCCGCTGCCGTCCTGGGTGTAGCTCTCCCAAACGACGACGAAGTCGCCGTCCTGATCCGACGCGATGTCCGGCAATTGCTGGGCATCGAACACATACGTGTTGTTCTGGAATTCGGTCCCCACTTTCGCGCCCGAGCTCGCGTAACGCTGCGCGAAGATCCCGTAGGTGGAGCCGTCGTGTGGCGAACGCCAGGTCACGACGAAATCGCCGTCGGACTCTGTCGCGACGGCCGGAAAGTCCTGTCGGTTCGTCGTGTAGGTATTGATCTGAAATTCCGTGCCCAGTTTCGCCGCGGCGCTCGTCCAACGCTGTCCAAACACGCCAAAGATCTGACCGTCCTGATTCTGGCTACCCCAGACCGTGACGAAGTCGCCGTTGGCCGCCATACTGACACTTCTGACGAACACTTCCTGATCGCCGGTCGTGTAGGTGTTGACCAGGAACTCAGTCCCGATCGGTTGCGCCGCCACGCGCATTGCGGCCGTGGAGATCAGAACCAGAGCCATCCACGCCGCACCCTTCATCGCACGTCCTCCGCCGGTGTGGTGATTGCACCTTCGATTGGCGCGGTCAATCACACGATGGCCTGCGCAGTGGCATGTACCGGCGCGATGGGCGAGACTGCGCTGTGCCCGAGACCCGTCCCCGTCCTGAGACCCCGTGCCCGCACTATCCCGACTGCGTCGGCTGCGCCCTGATCGGCACGCCGTACGGGGAGCAGCTGCAGCGCAAGCAGGTACGAGTCGAGGCGGCGCTGCACGCGTATCCGAGCCTGGCGGAATTGGCCGTGCCGGCGGTCGTCGGCTCGCCACAGGCCTTTGGCTATCGCAATCAGGCCAAGCTGGTGGCGCGGCGCGCCGGGCGCGGTCTGCTGTTGGGGATGTACCGGCCCGGGACGCACCAGGTCGTCGACATCGCGCGCTGTCCGGTGCACGACGCGCTGATCGCGAGTGTGCTGGCCGCCGTGCGCGGCGAGCTCGAGCGCCGCGACGTGCCGGCCTATGACGAGCGCACGGGCGAGGGATGGCTGCGCTACGTGATCGTGCGCAGCAGCCGCTTCAAGCACGCGGCGCAGGTGATTCTGGTCGCGCGCGATCGGTCCTTCAAAGGCGAGCGGCAGCTGACGCGCGCCGTGAGCCAGATTCGTGGCGTCACCAGCGTGGTGCTCAACCTCAACCCGACGCGCGGCAACGTCATCCTCGGCGACGCCTACATGCCGGTGACGCGCGACGGCTCGCTCATCGAACGGGTCGGCGCCCTGAAGCTGAAGAGCCGCGCCGGCTCATTCCTGCAAGCCAACATCGCCGCCGTGCGCCGCGTCTACGAGCGCGTGCTCGCCTGGGCCGACCCGCAGCCGCACGAGATCGCCGTCGACCTGTATGCCGGCGTCGGCGCCATCGCCTTCTATCTGGCCAGTTACGCCCACCTCGTCGTCGGCATCGAGGAGTCGCCGCTGGCGGTGCTCGACGCCAAGGAGAACATCCGCCTCAACGGGTTCCACAACGCGCGTTTCATCGCCGGGCCGGCCGGGCAGACACTGCGCGAGCAGGCCGCCCGGCTCGAGCGCATCGACCTGATCACGCTCAACCCGCCGCGCAAAGGCGCCGACGAGCCGACGCGCGAGGCGATCGTCGCCTGCGCGCCGTCGCGCGCCGTCTACGTCTCGTGCGACCCCGACTCACTCGCCCGCGACCTCGACTGGTTCGCCGTCCACGGCTACGTCACCACCGCCGTGCAACCGTTCGACCTGCTGCCGCAAACGGAGCACGTCGAGTGCGTCGCGCGCCTCGCGCGGCGCTGACGCGCGCCGGCGATTCGAACCTGTTGCCGTGTGTCGTCGAGGGTTCCTTCTCCCGGATGGGAGAAGGACAGGATGAGGGGGATACAATGATCGGCGAAGCCAACGTCTGCTTTGGCGGGCGGTTCAAGGGGGAGAGTGCGGCCGTGGCCTTCGGCGCTATTGAATCCCCCTCACCTTAGTCCTCTCCCATCCGGGAGAGGAGACCTGAGCTTTCTAGCGACGGAGCAGGAGGCGCGCGCTCACCCTTCGGGCGGCAGCGCGACCGCATCGAAGCGCTGCCACTCGAGCACCGCGGCGCGCTGTTGGATGATCCAGCCGTCGCCGTGTCGCACCAGGTCGTCGAGGTAGCGCACGCCGACGACGAGGTCCTTCGATTCTTCGCCTTCCTCGCCGGCGGGGAGCCGGTGGTAGACCAGCGCGTAGGTTTCGCTGTGCGCGCTGTCGCCGGCCAGGTCGATGACCTGCGTGCCGATGAAATGCATGGTCGTGTCGAAGCGCGCCATACGCTCGCGCAGTGCGGTCAGCGCGATGCCAATCCCGCCGGTGCCGAGCGAGCCGCGATAGCTGGCATTGGCGGCAAAACAGGCCGTGACGGCGGCGAAGTCGCGCCGGTCGACGGCGCGGCCGTAGCGCATCAGGAGATCGCGAATGGTGGCGCGGTCGCGCAGGTCTTGCAGGACGGCGTCAGCGTTCATGTCGAGTCCACGCATGCCACGCCGCGCCGGCGAACTCAACGCGTGCCACGGGCGTGGACGCGCCCCCCGCCGGCCCACCTTGACTCGGCGGCGCACAGTAGAGAAGCTTGCGCATGCCCTGTCGCAATTGTGGGACGGAATTGCTCCCGGGCAAGCTGTTCTGCCACGCATGCGGGACGCCAGTGGCGCGCACCTGCCCGAACTGCCACGCCGAGGTGGCGGCGGGATTTCGCTTCTGTCCCGACTGCGGCACCGAGATCGACGCGGCGGTGGCGAGCCCCGCCGACGCCCCGCCCGACGACGGGCACACGCGCCTCGCCGAGAGCATGCCCGAGAACATGGCCGAGAAGATCCGCGCCCTGCGCGGCGCCATCGAGGGCGAGCGCAAGCAGGTGACCGTCCTGTTCTGCGATCTGGCCGGCTCGACGGCGGTGGCCGACCACCTCGATCCGGAGGTCTACCACGAGCTGCTCGAGCAGTACCTGGCCCTGGCGATCCACGAGGTGTACCGCTTCGAGGGCATCGTCAACCATCTCGCCGGCGACGGGCTGATGGCGTTGTTCGGCGCGCCGATCGCGCACGAAGACGCCCCCGAGCGCGCCGTGCGCGCGGCGCTGGCGATCCGCGACGCCATGGCCCACTTCAACACCAATCTCCAGGCGGAGCGCGGCATCGCGCTGCCGGCCCGCATCGGCATCCATACCGGCCCGGTGGTCGTCGGCACCGTCGGCAACGACTTGAAGATGGAGTACACGGCGATCGGCGACACCACCAACCTGGCTTCGCGCCTGGAGTCGCTGGCGCAGCCGGGCACCGTGCTGATCAGCGAGGCGACCGCGCGTCTGGTGCGCGGCGTGTTCGACCTGCGCGAGGTAGGTCCGCTGACCGTCAAAGGCAAGAGCGAGCCGGTGCCGGCCGCCGAGGTGCTGGGCCTGAACGCAGAGACCAGCCCGATGGCGGTGGCGGCGGCGCGCGGGCTGACGCCGCTGGTCGGCCGCGACGCGGAGCTGGCGCAGATCGAGGCGTGCTACGCGCGGCTGCGCGACGGTCTGGCGCAGGTGGTGTCGGTGGTCGGCGATGCCGGCAGCGGCAAGTCGCGCTTGCTCTACGAGTTCAAGCAGCGCCTGGCCGGCGAGAACGTCGCCATCCTGGAGGCGCGCTGCTCGGCGCTGAGCCAGATGGTGCCCTATGCGCCGTTCCTCGCCATGCTGCGGCAGTACTTCCAGCTCGCGCCGGGCGAGCCCGACGAGGACGCGCACGCGCGCATCGCGCGCCTGGTGCACATGGAGCCGGACCAGATCGATGCCGAGTATCCGTTGCTGTGCCGGCTGTTGTCGGTCGGGACGCATCTCGGCGAGACGATGCCGCCCGAGGACCTCAAGCGCGAGACCTTCCGCGCCGTCGGCAACCTGGTCATCGGCACGAGCCAATATCAGCCCGTGGTGCTGATCCTCGAGGACCTGCACTGGATCGACGAGCCCTCGCGCGAGCTGCTGGAAATGTGCGTCGGCCGGCTGGCGCGGGCGCAGGTGCTGTCGCTGGTCAGCCACCGGCCCGACTTTCAGGCCTCCTGGCGCACCTCCGCGGCGCTGACGCAGATCACGTTGCGGCCGCTGCTCGACGACGATGTGATGCGCATCGCGCGCACGGTGGCGGGCGGCGAGCTGCCGGTCGAGATCGAGCAGCTGCTGCTCGGCAAGGCGGAGGGCAGCCCGTTCTTCGCCGAGGAGATCACGCGCTCGCTGTTGGAAGAGGGCTACCTGAAATGCAGTGAGGATCGCCGCTGCCGTCTGACGCGGCCGGTCGAGGAGATTCGCATCCCCGGGACGGTGCAGGAAGTGTTGGCGGCGCGGCTCGACCGCCTCGGCGCGGGCGCGAAGCGCTTGGCACAGGTCGCGGCCGTGCTCGGACGGCAGTTCCGCCGCCGGCAGCTCGAAGAGCTGCTCGCCGCCGAAGAGATCGACGTCGGGCGCGAGCTGCTGCAGCTGATGGAGCGCGGCATCATTCACCGCAAGAGCCTGTTCGAAGACGACGAGTACCGCTTCGGAGAAAGCCTGACCCAGGAGGTGGCGTACGAGGGCCTGCTGCTAAGGCATCGCCGGCTGCTGCACGAGCGCATCGGCGCCTGGCTGGAGAGCAGGAACGGCGACGCGCCGGTGGAAGGGCCGTCGCTGATCGCGCACCACTACGCGCGCAGCGACAATCACGAGAAGGCGGTCGAGCACCTGCTGCGCGCGGCGACCGAGGCCGAACGGCTGCCGGCGTATCACGCGGCGGTGGACCTCTACCGCCAGGCGTGGGAGCTGGCGGACGGGGTGGTGCGCGGGCGGCCCGATGCGGACGCGCGCTTCCGCCGCTGGCTGATGGAGGCGACGACCGGATACCTGCGCGTGACGGTGCTTTACGGATCGTCCGTCGACCCGGCGGCCGAACGCGCGGCGGAGCGCGCGCGCGAGATGGCTGAGGCGTTCGGCGAGCTCGACGCGCTGGCGACGGTGTACACGCTGCACGGGTTCTTGTTCACCAGCGACCCGCAGCGCTTCGCCGACGGCGTGCGCCTGGTCGAGCAGGGCCTGGCGACGGCGCGGCGGGTGGGATCGGATCTGCTGGTCGTGCAGAGCTCGCGCGCCATGGCGTCGACCTACCTGCTCGACGGCCGCCTGGAGCTGGCCGAGTCGACGGTGAACTGGGCGATGAGCGAGCTGGAGCGTCTCGGGCAGGCCACCGCGCACACCGACCTGTACCTCGGCGTGCGCTGGATGCAGAACAACGTCTGCTACTTCCGCGACCAGCTGGCGCGCACGGTGGAAGGGGCGCTGGCGCTGTACGAGGTCAGCGTCGCGGCCTCGAACCGCACGGTGCAAAGCGTCAGCGCGACGTTGTTGGCGCAGACGTACTACGTGCGCGGTCAGTACGCCGAGGCGCGGCAGTGGGCGGAGCGCGGCTTGCGCATCGGCGAGGCGATCGACAACCACGGCACCATCCACCGCGCCGCGGCGCTCTGTCTGGCGTCGGCGGTCGAGTTGGGCGAGCGCGGCGAGCGGGCCAACCTGGCGCGCTATCTCGACCTCGCCGAGCAGGGCCTGGGCATGGGCGGCAATCTGCTGATGAGCATCGTGCCGCTGGTCGAGGGGTGCATCGGTCTGGGCGAGCTGAAGCGTGCCGAGCGCCTGGCGCGCGCCGCGCACGAGCGCGCGGCGGGGCGTTTGCGCGAGATGTTGAGTAGCGCGGCGCTGGGGCAGGTGGCGTTGCGGCGCGGGCCGAGCCATTGGGTCGAGGCCGAGCGCTGGTTCGATCGCACCCTGGAGCTGGCGGAGGCGCTGGGCTCGCGCCACATGCACGCGGTGGCCAACATCGGCATGGGCGAGCTGGCGCAGCAGTACTCCGACCGCGGCGGGGCGGCGCAGTACGGCGCGCAGGCGTTGGACTCCTGTCGCGCCATCGGGCTCGGACACTACGAGCCGCGCGCGCTGCGCCTGGGCCAGGAGCAGGATGCGGCGGTGGCGCTTGCGTGAGGCCCGCGGCGGCGCCGCCGCGGCGCTGCTGATCGCGCTCTGGGCCGTGTGCGCCGCCGTGCCGGCGCGGGCACAGTGCCGGGGCGATCTGAACGGCGACGGCGCGGTGGGCGTCGACGAGTTGATCACGGCGGTCAACAGCGCGCTGAGCGGCTGTGGGCTCGATCCGTCATGCCCCGGCGATTTCGACGGCAATGGCTCGGTCTCGGTCGACGAGCTGGTCGCGGCGGTCGACAACGCGATCTATCTCTGTCCGCGCGCGCTCTACGTCCGCGACCGCGTCGGCAACGACCGCAACGACGGCCTCAGCCCGACGAGCGCGGTGCGCACGATCACCACCGCCGCGGCGCGCGCCCGGCCGGGCGACACCATCGTGGTCGGACCGGGGGTCTACAGCGAGAGCGTGGTCGACCCACCCGGCGGGCAGGACGGACGACTGCTGACATTCCTGGCCGACAGCACCGGGACGCTGACGACCGACCAACCCGGCGAGATCGTGCTCAATGCCCGTGGCACGGGCAACCCGGGCTTCCGCCTGTCGCGCGTGCGCTTCGTGGTCATCGACGGCTTCAGCATCGTCGGCGGCAGCACGGCGGGCGTCCAGGTGCGCCTGAGCTCGAGCGAGATCGCCGTGCGCAACTGTTTAATCAACGACGCGCTGGGGGACGGCGTCCTGGTGCAGGACTCCGACGACATCCTGCTGTTCAACAACGTCATCGACGACAACAGCCGCCGCGGCGTGGCATTCGCCGGCTCGCAACGCGGGCGGTTGATCAACAACACCATCGTGCGCAACGGCGAAAACGGCATCTTTCTCGGCGCGCGCAACAACCGCGCCTCGAGCGGCGCGTTCCTGCGCAACAACGTGATCCAGGACAACGTGGGCATCAACATCGAAGTGGCCGCGGCGGCGCCGAGCTCGCTGGTCGGGTTCGACTCGCGCTCGAACCTGGTGTTTCCGGTGACGTATGCGCCCGACGACCTGATGAGCGAGAACGACATCAACTCCGACGCGCTCTTCGTCGAGCCCGAGGCGTCGAGCTTTCGCCTGTCGCAGGTGCCGCCGGCCGAGCCGGAGACGAGCCTGGCCGTCGATGCCGGTGTGGAGGAGGACCGCCCGACGCGGCTGGCGGTGTCGTTCGACGACTTGCGCCGGCGTACGACGGCGTCCGACTCGCGCGCCGACTCCGGCGTGTTGGATCTCGGTTATCACTACGCGATCGGGCCGGAGATGCCGCGCCCGGCGCGCACGCTCTACGTGCGCCGCTCGGGGCGCGATTTCAACGACGGCAGCACGCCGCAGAAGGCGCTGCGGCGCATCACCCGCGCCGTGGCGCTGGCGGTGGCGGGCGACCGCATCGTCGTCGGGCCGGGAGAGTACGCGGAGTCGTCGATCAACCCGCCGGGCGGGACGGCGGCGCTGCCGGTGACCCTGCTGGGCGATCCGAGTGGCCGGCTGACGCTCGATGTCCCCGGTGCCGTGGTGGTGAAGGCAGGCGGCGCCGACACCGGGTTTCGGTTGACGCGGGCGCGTTTCGTGGTCATCGACGGGTTCACCGTCACCGAAGCGGTCCAGGGCATCGCGGTGCGCAGCACGTCGGACTCCACCGTGATCCGCAACTGTCAGGTGGTGGGCAACGACGACGGTATCGTCGTGCTCGATTCGGCCGGCGTCAGCGTGATCAACAATCTGGTCGTCGGCAATGTGCGCCGCGGCATCGTCATCGGCGGCATCGTCGGCTCACCGGGCGTGCGCCTGATCAACAACACCGTCGCCGGCAACCCCGAGCGCGGCATCCTCATCGGGAGCGGCAGCGGCGCGTCGCCAGGCGCGTTCCTGCAGAACAACATCATCCAGGGCAACGGCGCCACCAACCTGCAAATCGCCGTCTCCTCGCTCGACGCGATCGCGCTGCGCTTCAACCTCGTCTTCCCGGCCACCTACAACCCGGACGACGAACGGCTGCCGCACCCCGACGACCTTGCTGTCGATGCGCTGTTCGTCGATGCGGTGGGTGGGGACTACCGTCTCGAGCAGTCCGGCGAGGTGCAAAGCCCGGCCGTCGACGCGGCCGACCCCGCGACCGATGACGCGATCGTGAACGCGCTGCTGCCGCTCAGCACGGCGGCCACGGGCATCGCCGACACGGCCCCGCTCGACCTCGGGTTTCACTACCCGCGCTTCTAGAAGGGGGCAGAGTCCGTCCGGTCCCCCTCCTTTCCAAGGGGAGGTTGCGTGTCGCCGCCGCGCGCATG
>CAYVUV010000205.1:0-2717 GCA_964455095.1 uncultured Binatia bacterium (SeqCode) | reverse complement strand
CGCCGCTGGCGCCGCTCGAGAAACTCACTCCGTCCGCCGTCGTGGGGTCGAAGCCCGTATCAGATGACCAGTAGAAGGAGGGCGTCGTAGATGTCGGCGCGAAACCCTGCTCGACGCAGGCGTCCCCCAAGCCGCATCCGGGCGCGCCTAGATCGATGATCGTCTGGAGCTCGGCGAGCGTCGGAATGCGCCAATCGGTGTAGCCCGCAAAGCCGGCGCCCGCGTTCAGCGCCGCCAGAAAGTCGACGAAGACGCCGCCGTCTGGCGGATTGCCCGCGTTCTTGCAATCCGGGAACTTGCCAACGCACCACTGGTAGGCGTTGTTGACGTTGTGCGGATTGAGACACGCGCTGACGGCGCAGTTCACCAGAGGGCCGACTGCCCCGGTTTTCAGCTCCCACATCAAACCGGTCCCGGAATCGAGGTAGGTTTCCGGCAGCGGTGGCGGCAGGACCGGGCAGCTGCCGGGGGCGGGCGCGTTCTTGTGCTTGAAGATTGTGGCGTCGTTCTTCTTTTCCGTGCCGCCGAAGCTGGCGCAGTAGCGGATTGCGGCGCTGACGGTGCCGCTCGGCACGCCGAGGATGAAGCCGGCGTTGCCCGTGAGCGGTGGATAGATCGGGATGGCGCCCTTGCACACGCCCTTGATGACGCCCTTTTTGATCAGCGCCACCTTGCAGAGCGGGTCGCCGGCGTCACTGCCCTTGTACTTGAAGCCCTTCGAGCCGGGCGGGTTACCGAGGGCGCTCCAACCCGCCGCGGGCAGGATGTGGGAAAAACTGCCAGCACCGAGCTGGTCGCTGTCGAAGATGAGGATCTCCGCGCCGTTGAGGGTTGGGTCTGCCGCCCCGCCCGCCACTGGCAGCGGGAACCCCGAGCCGCTCTTGGAGGTGAACTTGCCGAGCTTGAGTGGCTTGACGACGGAGATCTTGCCCGAGATGAGATGGTCGGCCGCGACGGCGACACTACTCGTGACCAACGCCGCGGCCAGACTCAGCAGCACGACTCGCTTGATCATTGCCCCCCCTTGTTCGCCCGGCAGGCGATCGCCGAGCCTCACGGACAGTAGGAAGGTATCACTCTGGTTGAAGCCTGGTCCAGAAAATTCGAACTGACTCCCTTTGACAATGACGATCCGACCGTACCCTTGGGGACGTTCTCAGGTTCTTACTGTGGCTCCCCACGAGCCGCCGGACAGCAGCAACGACTCCCACCCGATCAGCCGTGCAACGTCAGGCAGCCGCGGGCACGGTGGAGCGGATCAGGTAGTCGAAGGCGCCGAGCGCGGCCTTGGCGCCGTCGCCGCTGGCGATGACGATCTGCTTGTAGGGCACGGTGGTCGCGTCGCCGGCGGCGAACACGCCCGGGACGCTGGTGCGGCCGCGCTCGTCGACGACGATCTCGCCCGTCCGGGTCAGCTCGACCGTGCCCTTCAACCAGTCGGTGTTGGGCAGCAGGCCGATCTGCACGAAGATCCCGGCGACCTCGAGCACACGGATCTCGCCGCTGGCGCGGTCCTCGTAGCGCAAACCCGTGACCTGCCGGCCGTCGCCCACCACCTCCGTGGTGCGCGCGCCGAGGATGACGTCGGCGTTGCGCAGGCTGCGCAGCTTGCGCTGCAGGATGTCGTCGGCCTTGAGCGCGTCCATGAACTCGATCAGCGTCACGTGCTCGACCACGCCGGCCAGGTCGATGGCGGCCTCGACACCGGAGTTGCCGCCGCCGATGACCGCCACGCGCTTGCCCTTGAACAGCGGGCCGTCGCAGTGCGGGCAATAGGTGACGCCGCGGGTGCGGTACTCGGCTTCGCCGGGCACGTTCATGTTGCGCCAACGCGCCCCCGTGGCGACGATGACGCTGCGCCCCGAAAGCCGCGCGCCGCTCTCGAGCTCGACGCCGATCATGTCGCCGGGCATGAGGCGGCGGGCACGCTGGTGCTTCATCACCTCGACCGGGTAGGCGCCGAGGTGTGCCTCCAGCGCGGCCGCGAGCTGCGGCCCCTGGGTCTCGGCGATGGAGATGAAGTTCTCGATGCCGAGCGTGTCGAGCACCTGACCGCCGAGGCGATCGGCGACGAGGCCGGTGCGGATACCCTTGCGCGCGGCATAGATCGCCGCCGCGGCGCCCGCCGGACCGCCACCGACGACGAGCATGTCGAACGTCTTGCCGTCGAGCTCCTCGGCGCGCCGCGCGGCGGCGCCGGAGTCGACCCGGGTGAGAATCTCCTCCAGCTCCATCCGGCCCTGCCCGAGAAGCTGACCGTTCAGATAGACGGTGGGCACCGCCATCACCTGGCGCTCCTCGACTTCGCTGGCGAAGCAGGCGCCGTCGATGGCGACGTGCGTGACATTCGGGTTGCGCGCCGCCATCAGGTTGAGCGCCTGCACGACGTCCGGACAGTTCTGGCACGAGCGCGAGAAGTACGTCTCGAAGTGGAGCGGCCCGGCCAGCCGCTCCACTTGCGCCAGGGTTGCGGCGCTCACCCGCGGTGGGTGGCCGCTTACATGTAAGAGGGCGAGCACCAGGGAGGTGAGCTCATGTCCCAGGGGCAGGCCGGCAAAGCGAACGCGGGCCTCCTCGCCGGGCAGGTGAATGGCGATCGACGGGCGGCGGACCTCGCCCCCGCCCGCCGCGGTCACGACTTCGATGCGGTCCGAGACCGCGGTGATGTCGTCGAGCAGCTCGCGCATCGTTGCGGAGTCGGCGCCGTCGTCGAGGGT
>CAYVUV010000204.1:0-4935 GCA_964455095.1 uncultured Binatia bacterium (SeqCode) | reverse complement strand
GCCCAATGGCGTCTTCGGAGGTTTTCCGGGACGATCAGATCTAGCGATTGTCCCATCGCTTCTGCCGCTGGATGGCCAAAGGTAACCTCGGCCCCTGCGTTCCAGAACCGAATCACGCCTTCACGGTCCGCCACGACGATGGCGTCGGGACAACCCTCAACGAGCGCGCGGTATAGCGTTGCACCCGACTCCACCACCGTCTGGTCCTCTGAGTCCATGGCCCGACCTCACACGAGAGTGTTTTGATACGCTTCGAACACTGCTGGTTTTGTGAATAGAGTCCCGGTTCCAGCGCCTGCGGCCGTGATCTACCGGAAACGGACTCGCTTCAACCTAACGGAGTATCCAGGCACGAAAAAGGTTCCCGTCGAGTGGTCGCGGCTGGCCCTCGGTTCCGGGCGACGCCATGGTCGAGAGCCCCGGGTGCTCGCTCACCAAAAAACGGGCGCGGTGGCTGCGACGTGGTCAGCGACCTGGCTTTCAACAGTAACTCAGCTGGGCGGGAATCGGTGCCACTACCAGCCGAACGGTGGTGAGGTACCGGTCGATCGTGAGACGTGCGGCCCCGTCGCGGACCGGCAGCGCGTTGAGGTCGCGTTCGTTGCTGTCGGTTCGCCAGGCTTCCTTGATCTCGGCGCGCAATTTCTCGGCCAGGAAAAGGGCAGTCGTTCGTGGCGGTCCGCCTGCTCCCCAGTTGCGGAGCCGCACCACAATCCCGGTGCCACGGTCAGCCGGCTTGACGGCGATGACCTCGACCAAGGAATCGTCTGCCTGGACGACCCAGCGTGGTTCGCGGCGGCCCGCGGCCCGGTCGACACACGCGCACAGCTCGCGTCCCGCCTCGATCGTTGTCGCAGGATCCGGGTGGTCCAGCCATCGCAACGCGATGTTGGCGATCTGCGTGCCACGCTCGTGACCCTTGGCTGGCGCTAGCACCGGAACGAAGCCGAACGCGACCTCCTTGGTGGCGGTGCGCGCCACAACGATCTCCACGGCCCCGGTTGCGGTGGCGTGCAACGCCGTCGGTACGGCGGCAGCGAGAATCAGCCCGGCGGCAGGCGCGCCGGTGCCGCTGTCGGGCAGGGCTGCCGCGAAGGAATGCAGCGGCCAGAACGTGGGCTTGTACCATCGCTGCAGCGGTCGGGTGACCACGCCTCCGGGCTGGTGCATGAAAAGGGAGGAGATAGGGGAACGTTGATAGATCGAAAGCGTGACGGTGCGCCGGTCCGGTGCCTTGACCGAGGTAGCCAACTCGATGTTTGGTTTATGGGTCGCAAGTTCGACTGAGATCTGGGTCGAACGGCCCTCAAGAACGCCCCGGATGGTGAGGCGGGCCCCATTTTTGAAGGTAGTGACGGTGATTCGGGCCGGATGGCGGATGGAGCGGTCAGCGATCACCCAACGGCCGCCGCGGAACTCGTTGCCCATGCGCCAGAGCCCGCCGCTCTCTGCGTAGCTCACCAACTCCAGACTGGGCGCGGCCACGTGTTCGTTCCCCGACGTATCGGTGAGGCTGACGAGGGCCCCGCCCCGCTGCTCGTCGAACACGGCGGTAAGCCATTTCGTGGTCACCCTCACGATCGTGCCATCGCGCGCCCAGGAGGCACGGTCATCGGACTTGTGGTCGTGAGGCGACGTCGCGTCACCGCACGTCGCGGTGACACCGTCGGAGCTGTCGCGAGGCGAACCGGCCCATGGCGTATTGGCCAGAGCGACGCGCAGCCAGGGCCATTGCTCGCCGTTCGCGACGCGATCTGGCGCCGTGCCGGTGACGAAGTCGTGGTGGTTCGAGGTCGCCGCCGTCCACCAGGCGGCGGCGCAAGCCTCCCCGGACGTTGGGGGCGGTGGATCGGTCAGTCCGGATCCGGCGATCGCGGTGCGAGCTCGCTCGTTGTCCGCGGCCAGGAGGCGGCGGCCGAGATCCTTGCATGCGCGCTTGAGGCCGGGCCGCGACGCGTAGAAGCCCATCCAGTACGGATTGGGATCAAGACAGAGCGTGGGGAGCGTGTCGCGGTGGTGCGCAACCAGATCGAGGTAGTCGTCGAGCCCTGCATTGACGAGCCACACGCCAGTGCGGTCGTAACCGCCCTGGTTCCAACGGTCGAGGAGCTCGACGAGACGCGGGACCGGGTTGACGAAATCGAACCCAATCGCCAGCAGGAGGTACGGGGTACGGGCCAGTCGTGATAGCTGCTCGATGTAGCCCTCGACGCGCGCGGCGACGCGCGGCTCTCGCCGATCGGGCCAGGCAGTGGGAAGACCCAACGCCCGACTCAGTCCGCCGCTGGCGATGAGGTCGCCGTGCCCGTAGCCGTAGGCGTGCCAATGGGTGAGCACCTCGCTGCCATCGGGACCGCGCCAGATGAAGTCGGCGGTCTGCTCGGCGGTGAGGAGCGCGGCGCTGGTTCCAGGCCGAGGGAAGTTGGCCGCCGACTCCCATTCGGCGGCGGGGAATCGCATGCCGTCGATGCGACATATGGCGGCGTAGGGCACGCCCGCAGCAGCGAGAAGCGAGGGGGTGCCGGGCGAGTGACCGAAGCTGTCGGGCAGGTAGAGCACCCGTGGTTCCTGTGTCATTGCCCGGGACCGCAGCCACTCTTGCCCTATGAGGAGGTCGCGAAGCAGGCACTCCTCTTCGGGGAGCAACGTGTCGGGGGTGGTCACCCCGCTGCCGGTGAACCGTAGGCGGCGCTCGTTCACGAGATCACGGAACACGGCCCGCTGGAGTGGTCGTCGTTCCCAGTACATGTCAGGGAAGAACGCACACTCCAAGCTGAAGACCCGGCGCGGTTCGAGCCGCAACGCCTCAATGGCTTTGTCGAGGGTGCGGCTGACACAAAAGCGAAAGTACTGCTGCGACGTGAAGAGCCAGTCGGGATCCCAATGCGAGGACTCGGTCACCACCACCACCTGGGCAGCTTTCACCGGTATACCCAGACGCTGGCGGAGATCAGCTTCACTCGGCGCAGTCGCCGCGACGGTCGTCATCTGGCTGCTTCGATCTCCCCAACGAGGGTCAGCGCTTCCGCCTCGAGCGGATAGGCCGTATGAGCCAACGATTGGACGAAGCCCTCTTTACTGATCCCGAGCCGCGGGCTGGCGGCTCGCCACCGCGTTGCGCTGGGTGGTGGGACTGCCTGTTGCGGGGGCTGGCCGCGGCGCCCAGAGAGGATAGTCGATCCCGGCCAGGCGGTTGATCACGCAGCCCTGCACCACCAGAAGCGCGACGGCGAGCATCAATACCGCGAGCTGCCACGGTTCGCGCAGGATACCGAGCGAGACGATGAGTGTGGTCGCGCCGGCCGGCGGGTGTGGGACCTTGAACCAGACCATGGCGCCGCTGGTCAGACCGAGCGACAGCGCGGCGGCCCCGACGTTGGCCCAGTCCACCCCGGAGGCCAGCGCCGGGCCGCGCTCGGTGAGTCCGAAGACGACCAGCGCGAGGTAGCCGGCGAGCGCGCCGATCAGGTGCCCGCCGAGCGTGTTGCGCGGCGACGCCGCGGGCTGCGTCGGCGTGTAGAAGAGCAGGAACGCCGTGGGTCCCAGCGAGGGGAAGATGAACGGGGCGCCGGTCACCAATGCCGCCATCGCCATCAAGGCGATGGAGACGATGCCGTTCACCAGGGCGAACAGGCCGAGGATCCCGATTTGCGAATGGCGGGCTGCGAGAGACGGCAGCTGGAGCCGACGGGCGAGGCCCCACAGCACCGCCGCCATGCCGCCGCCGATGGGACCGGGGTGACGCGGCGCGCCGTGATCGGGCTCGCGCGCCATCAGCGCAGGTACCGGTAGAACGCTCCCGACCCGGCGGCGAGCACGACCGAGAGCGCCGCCGCAGTCCAGGCGAGCCGCGAGTCGTGCGCGTGCAACGCGTCGAGTCCGACCGACAGCAGGAAGATCTGCAGCGCCAGCAGGACGCCGACGAAGATGCCAATGGCGGAGGACACCTCGCGCGGCCGCGCCATCAGTCGGCCTCCCGTCCGAGCGCCCACACCATGCCATCCGGTCGCTCCTCGACGTCGATGCGCCCGAGCGGGCGCTGCGGCGGCCCGGCGACGACCAAGCCGCTGCGCGCGTCGAACACACCATCGTGACAGGGACAGAGCATTTGTTCCGCGGCCTGACTCCAGGTGACGACGCAGCCGAGGTGCGTGCACTTCTGACTGAAGGCGCGCAGATCGCCGCCGCGAACCCGGACGAGAATCGCCGGATCGAACTCCGTCGGATAGCGAAACAGATGGACCGCCCCGACCGGCAGCGCACTCGAGGCGACGATCGCCCGCGGCGCGCCGCGATTCACCGGGCGCAGGGTCGTCAGCACCGCGACGCCCACGCTGCTGGCACCAAAGGCCGCCGACGCCAGCACCAGGTAGCGCGCGAACTCACGGCGCGTCACTTCATCCTCGCCCTCGGCGGTGAACGGAAAATCAACCCGCCACTTCGGCGTCTTGGCTTCATCCATGCTCGCCAACCTCCTCGAGCCCGAACGGATCGTCCTGCCAGGCTCGCGCCTGACGCCCGATCAGCACATCGAGTGGCCCGGCCTCGCGCGCGATCGTGTAGACTTTGGTCCGCACGGTCTGGCGCCCGAAGACGAAGTCGTCCACCAGCAGACCTGCGCGGCTGGCGGCAAACTGCTCGCGCGTGCCGAACCACAATGCCTGGCTCGGGCAGACCGATGCGCACATCGGGGCCAGATCCTGCGACGTGCGGTCGTAGCACATGTCGCACTTCATCATCTGATTCAGCTCGACCAGAAGCTTCGGCACCCCGAAGGGGCAGGCCAGCACGCAGTTGGCGCAGGCGATGCACCGCGGCTTCAGCGCCGACTGCACGATGCCGTCCTCGGTCTGCTTGATCGCGTCGGCCGGACACACCTCGGCGCAGGTCGGGTCTTCGCAGTGCATGCACACCATCGGGACGGTCTGCGTGCTG
>CAYVUV010000203.1:0-20313 GCA_964455095.1 uncultured Binatia bacterium (SeqCode) | reverse complement strand
ACCAATGGAATGAAGATCCGGGGTGCATCCCGAGTCGCATCAGCAGTGCGGGCGTGAAAAAAGGATGGCGATTAAACAAAAGACGCGGCTATGCCGCCAACGGAGCCGTGTGCTCAGTTGCAACCAGCCTTCCAATGGGTGGCCTCTCCCGGAGGGAGAGGAACCGGAAGGATCGCACCAATGGTCGGCGCGTTGTCCTGTCAGGCGTCACGCGCGTTTATGACCTACGTCATACCGGCCCTTCGCCTGCTTGCTACAGTGCTGGCCATGCAGTCCCCCGGCGTCCGGCTGGCCCCCCCGTTGCCTTGCTGGCCGGACGCCCCCCATTTCTCGGCCGGGTGATCGATGCAGACTCCCACGAACGCTTTGCCCGCGCGACCAGGCGCCGACAGTCCGGGCGGCGTTCCTGCGCAACCTGACGAAACAAGAGCCGACCGGGCGTCGCCGTTTCAGGCACCGGCACTGGACTTCGAGCGGGTCCCGTTCACGGTGATCTGGGAGGTGACGCGGGCCTGCGACCTGCGCTGCGCGCACTGTCGGGCCGACGCGCACCCGTGGCGCAACCCGGGCGAGCTCAGCACGGCCGAAGGCATGCGCTTGCTCGACCAGATCCGCGACCTCGGCAGCCCGGTGCTGGTCTTCACCGGCGGCGACCCGCTCAAACGCCCGGACCTCGATGCGCTGATCGCGCACGGCGCACGGCGCGGCCTGTCGATGGCCGTCACCCCGAGCGGCACGCCGCTGTTGACCGCCGACGCCGTCCGCCGCCTGGCCGACGGCGGCGTGCGCCGTCTGGCGCTCAGCCTCGACGGACCGACGCCGGCGCTCCACGACGGCTTCCGCCGCCAGCCGGGATCGTTCGCGGCCACCATCGCCGGCCTGCAGCACGCCCGGACCTGCGGGGTGCCAGTGCAGATCAACACGACCGTGACGCGGCACAACCTCGACGCGCTGCCGGCCATCGCCGAGCGGGTCGCCGAGCTCGGTGCCGCCGTGTGGAGCGCGTTCTTTCTCGTCACCGTCGGCCGCGCCGCGGTGGCCGACCAGATCACGGCGCAGGAATGCGAGCACGTGTTCGGCGTTCTGCACGCGCTGGGCGAACGCGCCCCCTTTGCCGTCCGCACCGCCGCCGCGCCCCACTACCGGCGCTTCGCCCTCCAGCAGCAGACCCGCGCCCGGCGCGCGGGGCGCAGCAGCGCGCCGGCGCGGCTCGCCGGCGTGGCGTCCAACGGGGCGCGTGCCCCGCGCGGCGTGACCGACGGCAAAGGCTTCGTGTTCATCGCCCATACCGGCGACGTCTACCCGAGCGGGTTTCTGCCGCTGCGGGTGGGCAACGTGCGCACGGCGCCGCTCGCCGATATCTATCGCGACGCGCCGCTGCTGCGCCGCTTGCGCGATCCAGACGCGCTGGGCGGCAAGTGCGGGGCATGCGAGTTTCGCCATGTGTGCAGTGGGTCGCGCGCCCGCGCCTTCGCCGCCAGCGGCGACCCGCTAGCCGAAGATCCATTGTGCGCCTATCATCCGCGCACCTGAACGGCGCGGCGCAGTGCTGATGCGGGCGTGACCCAGCGGCATCCGCGCGCATCGACGAACGGGGGGGCCATGACTGCAAAACAAACCAGCAGACCGGCGGCGCCGATGCGGCCGGCGGATGCATTCTTCTGGTACGCGGAGGCGGCGACGCCGGAGCTGCGGCCGCTGGTGGCCGGGGTGTTCGTGCTCGACCGCGTGCCCGATCCGGTGCGGCTGCGCGCCGCCATCAGCCACATGAGCCTGGCCATCCCGCGCCTGCGCCGGCGGGTCGTCGAACCGTTGCTGCCCATCGGCTTGCCGACCTGGGTCGACGACGCCGACTTCGAGCTCGACTACCACCTGCGCGCCGTGGATCTGCCCGCCCCCGGGAGCTGGCGCCAGCTGCTGCGCTTCGGCGGCGAGGTGTTCTCGGCCCCGATCGACCACTTGCGCCCGCTCTGGGAGGCGCACCTGATCGGCGGCCTGGCGGACGGCCGGGCGGCACTGCTGCTCAAGCTGCACCACGCGGTGATGGACGGCGTCGGGTCGATGGTCCTCCTCGATGCGCTGACGCAGGCGCGGCGCGGCGATCGCGTCACCGCACTGCGCCGCCCCTCGGCGCGCAACGGCGCGTCGCCCGCCGATGGCATGACACCGGGCTTGCGTCGCGCCGTCGCCGCGGCCGTCGATGGCCTGGGTGCCGCGGCGCAGGCGCTCGGCGACCCGGGCGCCGTGCTGCACCAGCTGGCAGGCGCGGCGCGCAGCGCCCGCAGTCTGATCGGCGACCTGGCCAGTTCGCTGAACGCGGCCCCGATCGGCGCGCACTGTGCGGGCATCGGCCGCCGGCTCGACGCCGTGCCGCTGTCGCTGCCGCGCCTGCGCCGCATCAAGACGGCGCTCGGCGTCACGCTCAACGACCTGATCCTGCTCGCGGTCACCGGTGCGCTGAGCCGCTACCACGCCCGGCGCGGGCCCGACGTTCAGTCGCTGCAGTGCATCGTGCCGATGAGCCTGCGCCAGGACCACGACCGGCCGCGCCACGGCAACCGCGTCGGCGGGTTCACCGTCACGTTGCCGGTCGGCGAGCCCGACCCGGCGGCGCGGCTGGCGCTGATCCGCGCCCAGACCACACACGCCAAGGGCAGCGGCCAGGGCACCGCCACCGCGCTGATGATGCAGGCGGCGGCGCTGGTCCCGTCGGCGCTGTTTCGCGCCGCCGCGCACGGCGTCGCCGGACGCGTCCATCTCATCTGCTCGAACGTCCCTGGCCCGCCGGCGCGCCGCTACCTGGCCGGCGCCCGTATCGATGCCGTCTACCCCTTCGCGCCGGTGATGGCCGGCACGCCGTTGTCGATTGCCCTGCTCTCCTACGGCGACTCGGTCTGCGTCGGCATCGACACCGACCCAGCGGCGATTCCGGACCCGGAACGGTTGGGACGCTATCTGCAACGCGAGGTCGACGCGCTCGAGGTGCTGGTCCGCCGACGGCCGCGGCACGGCACCTCGTAACTGCTACCCGCCGGCCATGGCGCCGACGACCAGGAACGGCTCGGACCCGTTCGCCACTGCGTCGGGCAGCGGATCATCCGGCGGATCGTGCGAGAGATCCTCTTCGCAGGCGAAGAAGCGCACGAACGGCCGGCGCTTGTGCGTCACCTGGTCGCGGATCGTCCCGCGCAGCATCGGATAGCGCGCCTCGAGCGCGTCGAGCACCGCCCGCTGCGTGACCGGCCCGGCGAGGTCGAGCTCGACCTCGCGCTCGACGCGCGCCAGCTTGCGCAGGTGGGCCGGCAGGACGACGCGGATCATGGCAAGGTCTGGACCTCGACGGACAGCACCGGCGGCAGGTCGCGCACGATCGGGGCCCAGTTATCGCCGGCGTCGGCCGACGCGTACACCTGCCCACCGGTGGTGCCGAAATAGATGCCGCAGGCATCGAGCGAGTCGACCGCCATCGCGTCGCGCAGGACGTTCACGTAGCAGTCGCGCTGCGGCAGCCCCTTGGTCAGGGCCTCCCACTCGTTGCCGCCGGTGCGACTGCGGTAGACGCGCAGCTTGCCTTCGGGCGGGTAATGCTCCGAGTCGCTCTTGATCGGCACGACGTAGATGGTTTCCGGCTCGTGCGCGTGCACGTCGATCGGGAAGCCGAAGTCGCTCGGCAGGTTGCCGCTGACCTCCTGCCACGACTCGCCGGCGTCGTCGCTGCGCATGACGTCCCAGTGCTTCTGCATGAACAACACGCCGGGACGCGACGGATGCCGCGCGATGCGGTGCACGCAGTGGCCGACCTCGGCGTTCGGGTCGGGGATGCTTTCGGACTTGAGGCCGCGGTTGATCGGCCGCCAGGTCTTGCCGGCGTCGTCGGTGCGGAACGCGCCCGCGGCCGAAATGGCGATGAAGATCCGCGCCGGGTCGCGCGGATCGAGCAGGATCGTGTGCAGGCACAGGCCGCCGGCCCCCGGCTGCCAGTGCGGCCCGGATCCATGGCCGCGCAAGCCGGAGAGCTCCGCCCAGGTCTGACCGCCGTCCGTGGTGCGAAACAAGGCGGCGTCCTCGACGCCGGCGTAGACGGTGTTCGGGTCGGTCAACGACGGTTCGAGATGCCAGACGCGCGCGAACTCCCACGGGTGCGGCGTGCCGTCGTACCATTGGTGCGTGCCGGTGACACCGTCGTAGACGAACTGGTTCCCGACCGGCTCCCAGGACTTGCCGCCGTCGTCGGAGCGCTGGATCAGCTGCCCGAACCAGCTGCTGCACTGCGAGGCGTAGAGCCGATTCGGATCGGCGGGTGAGCCCTTCATGTGGAAGATCTCCCAGCCCGCGAAATGCGGCCCGCTGACGTCCCAGCGCTGGCGTGTGCCGTCCGCCGTCAGAACGAATGCGCCCTTGCGCGTGCCCACCAGTACTCGTACGCCGCTCATCGTTTGCTCCTCCTGTCGCTATGGTGTCGGTCGGGGCGGCTCGCGATCGACACCCCGGGGGAAGACGATGCATTTTTGTTGATCGATGTCGTGAGCTCAAGCCCGCAGGCGATGTAGCTCCCGCACGCACGGCATTTATTTCTTGACCGTTGCGCTCGGTGCAGGCTATCGACGCTGCCAGAGTCGAATCGCCGCTTCGCGCCGTGTCCGAACAACACCCGTCGTATCGACGACGAGAGGGGGGACTCATGATGCGTTCGAGCTGCTCCACAATCGCGGCCGCGCTCGCGGTCATTCTGTTGAGTGCGGGGGTGCTGCGAGCGCAGTGTCCGAACATCACCGGCAACCCGCCACCGCAAACCGAACAGTATGCCGCCAACCTCGTCAAGCTGCGCTATCTCGGCACGGGGCCCGGCTTCAATGACGATCGGCCGATGCTCAAGAAGTCGCTCGTCCAGACGGGGTTTGTCTTCAATCCGGTCACCACCCACAACGTGCACGTCACGTTCCGACTCAACTCTGCCACTGGCCCCACCCTGTGGAGCGCGTCTATACCGGCCGGTCCGCTGTGGACGCAGGTCGGCAACAAATGGTTCTTCAACGACCCCGCGACCACCTACGGCGTCCGCCGGGCCAAGATCATCGACCTCGGTGGGGGCGGATATGTGATCGTGTACTTCCGCGGTCGCAACACCAACGTCACCAACGCTCCCATCCTCCCTGGCACCGACAACGTATACGCGATCATCGAGTTCGAGCAGTCGGGATCGGGCCTGTGCTACGGCGGCATCACCATGCAGTGTACGGGGTCGGGCAATACCCAGACCTGTCACGTCTGAAAGCCGTTGCTTTCGGGCCGGCGTTGAATTTCCGCCCCGCCCCTGCCAGGGAAGGGGCGTGGCGATATTTGATCTTGCGGCGCACACGCGGCGCATCGAAGAGGACGGCTTCACCGTCATTCCCGACTTTCTCACCGCCGAGGCATTGGGCGAGGTGCGCCGCGTGCTCGCCTTCTACCTCGGCACGCACGCCGGCCGGAACGATTTCGAAGGCACGCGCACCGAACGCGTCTACACGCTCGTCGCGCGCGGCCGGATATTCTGGCAGATCGTCCTCGACCCGCGCATCCTGGCGCTCTGCCAGCACTTCCTGATGCCCGGCTTCCTGCTCACCGCCAGCCAGGCGATCGAGATCCACCCCGGCGAGACGCCGCAGCCGTTCCACTCCGACGATGCGTTCTACCATCTGCCGCGGCCGCGCCCGATGGTGTCGCTGTCGACGATCGTCGCCGTCGATGCCTTTACGGCTGAGAACGGCGGCACCGAAGTCATCCCCGGCAGTCATCGCTGGAGCGACGCGCAGCTCGCCGGCTCCTACGACGCGGTCGGCATGCCCGGCGCGGAGCTCGCGCCCGCCGAGGCGACGTTCGAGCGGCAAGCCGAACCGGTCCTGCTGCCGGCGGGCGGCTGCGTGGTCTTCGCCGGCACGCTGCTGCACCGCGGCGGTCGCAACCGCAGCGCGCAAGCGCGCTGCGCCTTCTCGAACCAGTACTGCCAGCCCTGGGCGCGCCAGCAGGAGAACTTCGTCCTCGGCGTGCCGGCAGCGGTCGTGCGCGAGATGCCGGCCCCGCTCCCGGAGTTGCTCGGCTACTCCATCCACCCGCCCTTCATCGGACAGCTCACCGCCAGCCATCCGCGCAAGGCGTTGGCGGCGGACCACGTGCCGCCCGTGGTGGCGCAGGCGCGTGCCGCCGGCGCCCGGCTGCCCGAGTAGGCGCGGTCACGGCGCCGCCGGGGGGCGCGTCGACATCCGCATCCCCTTCGCTATGATGTGTGGCCATGGCGAAACCCGCGCATTCGATCGTCGAGACTCGGGCCGAGCAGATGTTCCCCACCTTGGAGCCGGCGGAGGTCCAACGGCTGCAGCGGTTCGGCGAGAAGCGCGCCTTTGCCGCCGGCGACTACCTGGCGCGCACCGGCGAGATCGGCCCGGGCATGGTCGTCATCCTCAGCGGGCAAGTCGTGGTCAGCCAGCACGATGAGCGCGTAGCGCACACGCCCATTGTCGTGCACGGCCCGGGAGCCTTCATGGGCGAGCTCGCGCAGCTCTCCGGTCGTCCTTCGCTGGTCGACGCCATCGCGCAAGGCGCGGTCGAAGCGCTCGTCATCCCCTCGCCCCATCTGCGCGATCTCATGGTGGAGGAGGCCAATCTCGGCGAGCGCATCATGCGCGCGCTGATCCTGCGCCGCGTCGGGTTGCTCGAAGACGGCGTTGGCGGACCGGTGATCGTCGGCCACGCCCACGATGGCGACGTGCTGCGCCTGGCAGGATTTCTGCGCCGCAACGGCCACCCGTATCAGCAGCTGGACCCCGACAGCGATCTCTGCGCCAAGACGCTGATCGAGCGCTTCCACCTCACGCCGGCGGAGTTGCCGATCGTGCTCTGTCCAACCGGCCAGATGCTGCGCAACCCCAGCGAGCACGACCTCGCCCTTTGCGTCGGCTTGATCCGCGAGATCGATCCGTCCAAGGTCTACGACGTCGTGATCGTCGGCGCCGGACCGGCCGGTCTCGGCGCCGCGGTCTATGCCGCCTCGGAAGGCCTCTCGGTGCTGGTTTTGGATTGCCGCGCCTTCGGCGGTCAGGCGGGCGCGTCGGCGCGCATCGAGAACTATCTCGGTTTTCCGACCGGCATCAGCGGCATCGCCCTGATGGCGCGGGCCTTCAACCAGGCGCAAAAGTTCGGCGTCGAGATGGCGATTCCGCACGAAGTCGTGCGCCTGCAGGATCACCCCGGCGCAGCGCGGTTTCTGTTGGTCCTCAAGACCGGCGAGCAGGTCAGCGCGCGCGCCGTGATCGTCGCCAGCGGCGCCCGCTACCGGCGGCTCGGGGCCGACAACCTCGCCGACTACGAAGGCGCGGGAGTCCACTATTGGGCGTCGCCGTTGGAAGCCACGCTGTGCTCGGGTCAGGAAGTGGCGCTGGTGGGCGCGGGCAACTCGGCCGGTCAGGCTGCCGTGTATCTGGCCAGTCAGGTCGCCAAGGTCTGGATGCTCGTCCGCGGCGCCAGCCTGGGGGCGACGATGTCGCGCTATCTGGTCGATCGCATCGCCGCCCAGCCGAACATCGAGGTGATGACCGAAACCGAGGTCACATGCCTCGAAGGCCACGCGGGCGTGCTGCAGGCGGTGCGGTGGCGACATCGCCCGACCGGGCTCGATACGAAGCAGGCCATTCGCCACCTGTTCCTCTTCATCGGTGCGGAGCCGAACACCGACTGGCTGTCGCAGTACCAGGTAGCCCTCGACGACAAGGGTTTCGTGCGCACCGGCCCCGAGCTCGGCGATGGACACCGGCTGCTGGAAACGAGCCGCCGCGGCGTCTTCGCGATCGGCGACATCCGTTCCGGATCGGTGAAGCGCATCGCGTCCGCGGTGGGAGACGGCGCCCAGGTGGTCGCGGCCCTGCACGCCTTCCTCGCGCAAGCCGGCGACAAACCCGCGCTCACCGTCCCCCCGGCCCGCGCTCAGTAGGCAGCCGGCAGGCGAGGATCATTCTTCTCCGCGTCCGGAGACTACGGCAGACCTTCGCTCGACGGGAGATCTGGATCGGTCTCCTCCACAGAGCGCCGCGCGGGAGCGGCCGGTAGGACGCGCGCAATCGCGTCGAAAAGATCTGCGGTTCGCAGCGGCTTCGAGACATACGCGTCCATACCAGCCTCCAGGCAGCGCTCCTCATCGCCTTTGATCGCGTGCGCGGTCAGGGCGACGATGGGCATGCGGGCGCCGGTGTGACACTCGCGCTCGCGGATTGCGGCCGTCGCTTCGAAGCCGTCGAGAAGCGGCATCTGCACGTCCATGAGAATCAGATGGAATGTGTCGACTTCGAGCGCGGCCAGTGCTTCCTGGCCATTGTTGGCCACCGTGACGCTATGGCCGTGCTTCTGCAGTAGGCGCATGGCCAGCCGCTGGTTCACGATGTTGTCCTCGGCGAGCAGGATCTTGAGCGCTGGCAACGTCCTCGGCTCTGTATCGTGAATGGTTCTCACGGGCGCCGCCTCGGACGTGACCGCGGCGAGGGGAACGGTAAAGTGGAAGGTGCTGCCCCGTCCGAGCTCGCTGTCGAGCCAGATGCGGCCGCCCATCATCGCCACCAGCTTGGAGGCAATCGCCAGCCCCAGGCCCGTGCCGCCGTACCGTCGTGTCGCCGAGCCATCGACCTGCTCAAAGGCGTTGAAGATCGCCTGCCGCTTCGAGCGCGGAATCCCAATGCCGGTATCCGCGACGCTGAAGTGGACCGTTGCGGCGCCCTCTGCATACGGTTCGGCGCGCACGACGACTTCGCCCCGGTCGGTGAACTTGATCGCATTGCCCACCAGGTTGACCAGAATCTGCCGCAAGCGGAACTCATCGCCACAGACCAGCGGGGCAAGGTCGGGGTGGACCTCGGAACGGAGGACGATGCCTTTTTGCTGGGCGCGCACGATCAACATCTTGGTCGTCTTTGCGAGCAATTCTTGCGGGCGGAACTCCGTCGGTTCGAGCTCGAAACGCCCCGCCTCGATCTTCGAGAAATCGAGGATATCGTTGATGATGCCGAGCAGCGCATCGGCGCTTTCTTGAATTGCCTGTGCCGACTCGCGCTGCTCGCCATCGAGCGGTGTATCCAGGAGGAGCTCGGCCATGCCGATGACACCGTTCATTGGCGTGCGGATCTCATGACTCATGTTGGCGAGGAATTCCGACTTCGAGCGGCTGCCGGATTCGGCGGCGACCTTGGCCTCGACCAGGTCGCGGTTCAGCGCCTCGAGCGTCTCCGTGCGCGCCCGCACGCGTTCTTCCAGCGTGTGGCTGTAGTTCTCGAGCTCGGCACGGTTGCGGGCCAGGCTCTCCGCCATCGCATTGAACGACACGGCGAGGACGCCAACTTCGTCGTCGCGACGGATGGTGACGCGCGTGGTCAGGTCGCCGCCGGCGATGATGTCGGTGGCTTTCGCCAGCGCCTGCAGCGGCCGGGTGATCGCCTTGGCCAACAGGACGGCGCACACGATACCCAGACACGTGACGAGTGCCGTGACCAACGCGGTGGTCGTCAACACGCGGGCGGCGAGCTCACGCAGGGGGGCAGGCGACAGCCCGATGCGCACCGACCCGATCCGTTGCGCCGGCCGGCCCGGCCTCCCCTTTCCGGACGGGGCGCCGAGAAACCCGACCTCCTCCGGCGACAGTCGGGTATCGGTGGTGAACACCGTCGCTTCAAACTCCAGCGCCTCCGAATCGGACTTCGCGCCTCCGGTCGACGTTGCGGGTCGTTCGAGCGCCGCGAGGAGCTCTCCGCGTTCGTCGAAGAAGCGGCAGTATACGACGTCGTTCTGCGCGGTGGCGTTCTCCCCGATGTGCCGCAGGCTGGCCACGTCACCGCCGAGGACGCTGAGCTCCGACTCGCCGGCGACGTAGTCCGCGATGGTCTGTCCGCGCTCGGCCACGGCGTGACGGCTGCTCTTGAGCTCGCGACGAACGAGGATCCAGCTCAGCGAGACACAGGTGACGACGATCAGCATTGACGTCACCACCGCGAGACGGGTGGCGAACCCCCAGCGCGTGTGCCAGCCGAGCCCGGCACCAGTGGAGCGCGGTGTCGTGGACCCGCCGGTCATCGAATGATCTCCCGGGCTTCCGCCTGAAGCGACTCGGGGATATCGACTCCCAGCCGCTGGGCGGAGCGCAGATTCAAGGCGAGCCCGATCGTGCGCGGGGCCGACACGGGGATGCCATCGAGCTTTTCACGCTCCAGGACACGCAGCGAGATCTCGGCCGTCTGACGCCCAATGTCGGCGTAGTCGCAGGAGAGTGCCGCGATCGCCCCGGCCCGCACATGGGCGACCGACAAGCCGAACAGCGGCGTGTGGTGGCGCAGGGTGGCGAGGATCAGCGCCGACGTCGATTGGGGCGAGAACACGTGCTCGTCTGCCACCGACCAGACGATATCGACCGTGTCCATCAGCGCTTCCATCGCCGCCACCGCGTGCGCGGCGGCGCTCACCGGCTCGGCGATGAGCTCGACACCGCTCGCCGCAGCGACCTTGCGGGCCTCCTCGATGATCGATCCCGTCTCGGCCGGGTGGTAGAGGACGCCGATTCGCCGCGCGCTGGGAAAGAGGCGGCGCATGTAGGCAAACTGGATCTGCAGCGGCACGTCCAACGAGGCGCCGGTCGCGTGGTCAGCGGGTTTCAAGAAGCCGCTCTGCAGCGGATAGAGCACCATGGAGAACACCACGGGGGCCGTGGGCGCCTCGCGCAAGACCGCCGCCGTGGCCAAGGAGCCGACGGTGACGATCAGCTGAGGCGCCGAGCGATTCGCCTCGGCAACGATCGCGCCCGCGCGCCGCGGATCTCCGTCCAGGTCGAGCGTCAGAATCTCCGGTTGGCGCAGGCTTTGCCGTAACGACTCCACGAGCGCTTCGACCGCTTCGTTGAAAGGGCCGATGGAACTGCTCTTGATGATCACGATGCGCGGTGCGACGGCCGCCAGTGCCACTTGGGCAACGAGTTGCAGGACGACGACGGCAAATGTGGTGCGGCGCTTCATGATCGGGTCAGAATCGATAACGGAGCTGGAGGCGGAACGTGAATCCGTTTTGGGGGATCTCGTCTTGTAGATGCTCTGGACCGGCGGGGTCTTCGTAGTGCTGGTTGAAGATGTTGTAGAAGCCCGCCGAAGCGCCGAGCCCAGGCACCGGCGTTTCGCCGTTCACCGTGAGGTTGGCGAGGACGGCGGTGGGGGTGTGGTTTCCCGCCAGCGTTTCGCGCGGTGAGACGACCTGCAGCTCCGCACCCCCCTGGACGCCGAGCAGCAGCGGAAAGAGCAACGCCACGTCGCCGAGGTGCTGCGGCGAGTTGCTCAACTGGCCCCCGGCTTCCTTGTCGTGAGTCTCTTGGAAGCTGTACCCGATGCGCGCCTCGA
Organism: uncultured Binatia bacterium (SeqCode); assembly: GCA_964455095.1. Taxonomy (GTDB): domain Bacteria; phylum Desulfobacterota; class Binatia; order HRBIN30; family CADEER01; genus CAYVUV01. The sequence continues at coordinate 8,917 of CAYVUV010000203.1, read as the reverse complement.
TGCGATCGGTGATCGGCGCGCGCAGGGCGAGCTCGACGCCGTTGGCCCTGGCGCGGCCGCGGTTCTGGAATTGGACTTGTAGAATGCCCGACGGCTCGGGCACCTTGACCAGATCGATCAGGCCGTCGATGTCGTAGTAGTACGTGCTGACCTGGAGGTGCGCCCCCTGCCAGAGCTCCTGCTCGAGGACGGCTTCGTAGGTGGAGATCTGCTCCTCGTCCAGGCCCGAATTGGCTTTATACTGCGCGGCGGGGTCGGGCGACGAGTAGTAGAGCTCGTAGAGGTTCGGCGCCCGAAAGGCACGGCCGTAGAGCAACTTGACGTGCGTCTTGTGCAGCGGCTGCCAGACGATCCCTGCCCGCGGGCTGATCTCGTCGATGTTGTCGTAGTAGTGATCGTAGCGCAGGCCGCCCGTCAGTGTGACCGTCGGGAGAATTGACCACTCCTCCTGTGCATAGACGCCCACCGTGCCGAACGACCGGTGGTCGTCGACGAAGTACTCGCCGCTGACCGCCGACTTATCCGTCTGCGTCGCCTCGGGATGATAGGTGTAATCGGTCCCGATCGTGAAGACGTGATCCGCCCATGGCCGCCACTCCGCGCGCACCTCGCCGCCGAGCCAGTGACTGATGGCGGTGTCCTTGAAAGGCTCGCGCTCGGGTCGAGTGCCGAAGATGTACGTACCGTGAAACATGTAGCCGTCGTAGAAGACACGGCCGTGCAGCAGGAGTGTCGGCGACACCTGCGACGTGTAGGTCAGTTCCGCGAACGGCCTTGAGTCGGTGGTGCGATTGTCGTCATCGTTGAAGGTCGACTCAAACGACCCGGTGGGGACCTTCTTCTCGCGGCGGTTGACTCCGCCCTGGAAGAAGAAGTCGCCGTAGCGCGCGCTGAGATAGAGCTTCATCGCCTGCTCGCTGTCGGCGGTGTGAGCGATGCCGTTGCTCGTCTCCGGACTGTTGTACTCGGGGTAGAACAGGTTGCGCGGCCCATCGACATCCAAAACGGAGCCGCTGCCGAACACCTCGAGTCCCGAATCGAATACATGCCCGACCGACGCTTGAGCGCGCTTGCGCCCGTAGCTGCCGGTTTCGATCAAGGACCGTACACCGTCCAGATCGGCGGCGCTGGCGGTGACGACATTGATTACCGCAAAGATCGCGCTGCCGCCATAGAGCGCCGAGCCGGGACCGCGAATGACCTCGATGCGCTCAATCGCCTCCATGTCGACGCCGAAGGTCTCATCCACCGACGCACTGGAGTAGATGTCGTCGTTGTAGGTGTGGCCGTTTACAAGCAGCAGGATGCGGTTATTGGAGTCACCGGGGCGCAGAAATCCACGCACGCCGAGATAGACGTAGTTGCGGTCGTCATTGCTGTAGAAACCGGGTACGGACCGCAGCGCCTCAGCAAGCGTCCGGTAACCGAAGCGGAGAATCTCCTCGCGGGTGACAATGGTCACCGCCGAGGGAGCTTGATCGAGGGATTGGGCATGCTTGGTGGCGGCCGTGACCATGGGCTCCTCGAACAGGAGCATCTCGCGCTGGCCGAGTTCTTCATCCTCGGCGAACGCCAGGCCGGGGGCCACACAGGATACGACCAGGGCCGTAAGGATGAATCCCGCGCCTATCCTGAGCCTGGCGAGCATATCCTCTCGGCTCCATCGAGCACAGGCTATGCCAGTCAGCCGGCCGGGTGCTTGGTCTCCAGGACCCGGTCTCTTGTGAGAGATTTCCAGTTGCTCCCGCAGGGGCCCGCCCGACGGCCATGGGAATAGTAACGCTTCGGGGAAGAACGACCGTTCTCGAACGAGTGATCAGGGCTCACCGCGCGTACAGCTCGGTGCCGTCCTCGGCGCTGAGTAGCCGGTAACGATTGCCCATCGCCTGGTGGGTCCATTCGGTGAGGGTGGACGACGTACCGGCCGTGATCAGCACCAACGCCGGCGGCTGCTGCGCGAACGCGCGGCGCACCTCGTCGGCAAGCCTCTCGTCGCCGGCAATGCGCTTCAGACAGAGGTTCGCCAGCGCCGGGGGCACCTCGTAACCGGCGCGAAAGGCGTACATTGGATCGCTGGTCATCATGCGGCGCTCGCCCGTCCCGCGCTCGCGCAGAACCTCCATCAAGCGGGACCGTGGCCCATCGATCGGCGCCACTTGTGGCAGTCGGTGGCTGCTGGTCACCGTCCAGACGACCTGTACCGCAATGAGCACCACGGCGGCCCAACGCAGCGGGCGCAGCGCGCCGCCGGGCAACGCGACGGCCTGGCGACCGAGCAGCTCGGCGACAGCCAACCCGGCGGCAGCGCTGTACGGGACCGACAGCAACAGCTGGTAGTGGTACCAATACGGACGCTGCAACAGCAGGCAGCCGAGCGCCACCGCACTCCACAGAGGAAACACCGCCACCGACCAGCGCCGCCACCACAGCAGCAGCGCGCACGCGCCCACCCCGAGGACCGTCAGCGGCCACTCCGCCCAGCCCGTGATCAGCAACCCGAGCGGGCCGTAACGCGCCATCAGCGGCGCGCTCCGCGCGGCGACGTGACTGCCGATGAGCATGGCGAAATGCGCCGGACCGACCAGCACCACCAACCACAGCGCCGTCGCCGCGGCGGTGCAACCAAGCCACGACGCGACCACGCCCCAGCGGCTGCCGCCGTCGGGTGCGCGCGGGGTCACCAGCACGAGCCATACGGCGAAGACCGGTACCAGCATTCCGGTGAACAGCTTCAACCCGAGGGCAGCCCCCATGAGTGCGCCGGCCGTGGCGATCCACACCGCACCGCCGTCGTGCCGCCAGCGACACAACGCCCACAACGCGAGCAGGGCCACCGCCACCGCGGGCAAGCCGAACATGAGCGAAAGGCTGAGGCGGGCAAAGTAGGCGCTGCTGGCGAGGAGCAGGCAGGCCACCACTGCAGCGGTGTGGCCGGATTCGCGGCGCAGGATGTCGTACAGCGCGAAGATGGCCGCGGCGGCGAAGAGCAGCATCAGGATGCGGCCGCTGTCGACGGTCGCACCGAACGCCGCGAACCACCGCTGCAGCACATGATTGCCCAGCGGCGGCTGGTCTTCCCAAATGTCGGTGTAGAGCGCGTAGCCGTGATCGAGCAGCAGCGCCTTGATGGCATTGATCCCCTCGTCGGGGTCGAACGCGAAGACGTCGCGGTACGGATACCAGGCCGCCATGAGCGCGGCATAGAGCGCCGCCGCGGCGAGGGCTGGAAGCGGGCCGGCGGTCAGCGCGACGCGCTGAGCAGGCGCGCGGGCACGGAGGGTTCCGCCGGGGCGCATGCGTCAGCCAATAGCACGTCGGCCCGCGCGAGCTCCTCTTCCAGCTGATCGAGCACGGGCGGAACGTCGCTCAGCGCTCCGTCCGGGGCATGGCGCTCGAGCCATGCGCTCAAGACCTGAACGCGGCGCGCGCCCACGGTGCCGCTGAGGCCCTTCAGCGTATGCGCCGTCAGCTTCAGCTGCGCGCGATCGCCGGTTCCCGTTGCCTGTCGGAGAACTTGCAAGGTCTCCGGTGTGCGGCGGCGAAACGAGTCGACCAGCTCGCCGATCACCTCCGCCGCCTCTTCCTTGAGGAACAGGCGCGCCTCGTCGAAGGCCGTCGGGTCGACAATCGGTTCGCCCTCGACCGCCGCACCGATGGCCGCGCGCAGCGGTGGCGGAGCAGCCGGGCGAGGGGAAGACAGCGGAGCGGGGTGTCCATCGCGCGCGTGCACACGTCGGCCCGCCGTGGCCAGCGCCGCCTGCAGCTCGCCGATGCGAATCGGCTTGGTGACGTAGTCGTCGGTCCCCGCCATCAGACAGCGCTCGCGATCCCCCTGCATGGCGTTGGCGGTCATGGCGATGATGTGCGGACCGTTCGTCCCGTGCTCTTCGCGAATGTGCCGTGTCGCTTCGAGCCCGTCCATCTCGGGCATCTGCACGTCCATCAGCACGACGTCGTACGCCTGACGGCGGACGGCGGCGAGCGCCTCGAGCCCGTTGGCGGCGATGTCGGACTCATACCCCATGCGGCGCAGGAACCGCTGTGCCAGTTGCTGGTTGGTCGTATTGTCCTCGGCGAGCAGGATGCGCAGCGGCAGCCGCTGTCCCAACGTCTCGTCGAACTCGGACTCCATGGCCGGCCCAAACGGCAGCGCTTCGTGCTGGGCCCACAGCCCCACGAGCGCGTTGTAGAGCTGCGACTGCTTCACCGGCTTGCTGAGGAACGCCGCGAAGGACGTCGCGAGCGGCCCCGGCACATCGGGTCTGCCCACCGAGCTGATCATGATCAGTGGCAAGGATGGCTGCCGCCGGCAGAGCTCCGCGGCCAGCTCAACGCCGTCCATCTCCGCCATCAAATAGTCCAGCAAGGCGACGTCGAAGGAGGCCTCCCGGTCGAAGCATTCGAGCGCCTCCGCGCCGGATGCCGCTTCGACCGGCACCATGCCCCAGGCCCGCGTCTGCAGCACCAGCATGCGCCGGTTGGTCGCGTTGTCGTCGACGATCAGCACCCGCTTCCCTTCCAGATGCGCGGTGTTGGTGCGCGCGTGCTGCGGCAGCGGTTCGTGCGACGCCGGCGCGATGATGGTGAACGAGAACGTCGCCCCCTCTCCGGGCACGCCGCTGCTCGACACCCAGATGCGCCCCTCCATCATTTCCGCCAGGCGTTTGCAGATCGCCAGCCCGAGACCAGTGCCGCCGTAGCGCCGGGTCGTCGACGCGTCGATCTGGCTGAACGACTGGAACAAGTGGTGTTGTCGATCCGGCGGGATGCCGATGCCCGTGTCCTTGACCGCGAACTGCAGTACCGAGTGGCCGGGACGGGCAGCGGGGCTGGCGGTGATCGTCAAGCTGACCTCGCCGGCGGCAGTGAACTTCACCGCATTGGTCAACAGGTTGACCAGGATCTGGCGCAAGCGGGTCTCGTCGCCGGTCGGTGTGCGCGGCACGCCTTCGTCGATCACATACACCAGCTCGACCTGTTTCTCGGCGGCCCGGCCCTTCACCAGCTCCATGGCCGCCTCGACGCACTCGGTGAGATCGAACGGTTGGACCTCGAGGTCGAGTCGGCCGGCTTCGATCTTGGAGAAGTCGAGGATGTCGTTGATGATCACCAGCAGCGCATCGCCACTGCGCCGAATCGTGTCGGCGAACTCGCGCTGCTCCGCCGTCAGCGGCGGCGTATTCAGCAGCAGGCTCGCCATGCCGATCACGGCGTTCATCGGGGTGCGTATCTCGTGGCTCATGCTGGCCAGGAACGCGCTCTTCGCCGCGCTCGCCGCCTCGGCTTCCTCCTTGTGTCGGGCGGCGGCCTGCTTCTCCGCGAACAGCTGTGCGACGTAGATCGCCGTGCCGGCCTGATCGGCGAGGCCGGCCAGGGTCGCGGCGTCCTCGCGCGTGTAACCGCGCCCGGAACGCTGCGGCCCGACGGCCAGCACGCCCAGCAGCGAGGAGCGCACCGAGCCATCCTGGCCGCGCGGCGCCAACAGCGGCACCAGCAGCGGCAAGTGGGGATCGCTGTCCTGTCGCGCCACCCGGCCCGCCTCCAGCAAGCGCAGCTGCGCCGGCCACGAGCGATCGCCGGGATCAGTTGGGAGCTGGTCGGCTTCGCCCTCTGGCCAGTTCCGGCTGTGCACCAGCCGCATGGGTTCGAGTGGCTGAGCGGCGCTGCCGGCGGGGCGCAGGAACACACCGGCGTGGGCGATGTCCAGCAGGTCGGAGGATCGATCCACTAACACACGCGTCAACTGCGGCAGCTCGATGATCGTGCGTACGTCGCGGGCGAACGCCGTGAAGGCGTCGCGGAAGTTCACGGCCCGGCGGTAGAAGCGCCGGTCGATGCTGGTCTGCACGCGCTGGCGCAAGGGCTGGAACAGCAGCGCGATCGCCAGCGTCGACCCGACGACCGCGAGACCCGACTCCTGCCCCGTCAGCGCCTGCAGCATCCACTGCAAGACCGCGACGCTGACGAAGTACACGGCGACGAGGGCGGCGGTCAGCGTGCCGTAGACCAACGAGCGGTTGATGACGGTGTCGACTTCCCACAGCCGGAAGCGCAGCAGCGCGAAGGCCAGCGTGATGGGCACCATCATCGTCGAGAGATAGAACGCCGGCTGTCCGAACAGCGCGAAGAGCACGCGCGGCACACCGGGCGAGCGCACGGACGGAATGAAGATCGCCGGCAGCTGGAAGAGGATGATGCCGCCGACCGCCACCGCGACGCCGAAGACGTACCACTTGATCTGTTGGCGTTGGGTCGAATCCGTCAGGCTGCGGTAGCGCTGCACCTGCGCGATGCCGGCGGTGATGAAGCCGCCGATGGCGAGAATCAGGATCAAGAGCGCCATCCACGGTCCGGGGTCGGTAGCCCCGGCAAGCGGCCGGCCATCGGGGCGCGCGAACTGCGGCATGAAGACGTAGCGCGCGACGATGCAGACGGCCCAGAAAGCCGTCAGCGGCTTGGTGTACCGCGGCACGAAGCGCCCGTCGGGCAGCAGCACCAGGCACGTGATCGACGTGATGTTCACCACGCATGTCAATGCCAGCGCGAACCACCGCCACTCCGGCGGCGCGGCGGCGAAGGTGTCCTCGGGACGCGTCATCGCCGCGCCCTGCGCGATGATCCCGAACGAGACGATGATCGTCAGCCAATTGTCCGGCTTGCGCAGGAAGATCAGAATGCCGACGCCGGCGAAGACGAGAAAGAGCAGCAGATCGAGCCCGCTCATGTAGGTCAGGAAGAAGTTGGGCGAGAGACCCAGCGCGGCCAGGCCGGGGGCGTTGTCCGCTGCGAGATCGCGCAGCTGCCGGATGCGGACCGGCCCCAGCCCGACGAGAAAGACCAGCGCGAGGAGCACCTCCGCCGCCCATACGCTCCAGGCGATGCGCAACCGCCGCCCGCGCAGAGGGGCACTCATCGCATTGCGCACAGCGGACGCGGCGCCCCGGTCGGGCGAGACTTGGCCGGCCATCGGTGCGGTACGTCGCGAGCACGACGAATGCCAACGCCGCGCGCAACGCGGCAAAATGTCCCTGGCGCGCCCGCGCCCGATCGAGAGCCGCTCTCGTTCGACGCGGTACATTCCTGGGTGTCGGCGGTACAGGTGCAGCCGCAGCCGCGCCGACAAATCTCGCGGCGGGCGAAATTCTCGATAGACAACCCGGGCGTCTCATAATATTTGACGCCCCACCAAATGGGGCTGGCTGCGGATGCAACGGCTCCCGAAGGAGGCATCGAGTGCCGACAGCCGACAAGACTGTGTTGGTGGTGGATGATGAGGAGGCGCTGCGGACCTATGCAGCCAAGCTGGTCGCCAAGCGCGGGTACAACGTCGTGACCGCTGGCGACGGCGACGAAGCGCTGGCGGTCATTGGCGACGGCACGGACATCAACCTCGTCGTGCTCGACGTGATGATGCCTGGCCGCAGCGGCCTGGAGACGCTCGGCGAGATCCGCAAGCGCTGGAGCCATGCGGAGCTGCCGGTCATTCTCCTCACCGCCCAATCGGGCGACGACGACATTCTCGGCGGCTACCAGCAGGGCGCGGACTGCTACATCACCAAACCGCTACAGCCGAGCACGCTGCTGAACTTCGTCGACTACCTGATCGGCGATCTCTCGCCCGAAGAGAAGCGCAGGCTCGAGCCGCTGCTGTAGCGCGCCCGCCCGCTCGCGCCCCGACTCACCAACTCAACACCACCCCCGCGGTGGGCCGCGCGCGCTTCACTTTGAGGCGCAAGCGCAGCCGCCAGCGATCGTCGGGGCGAGCCATGACGAACGGGACATCGAGGCTCAGCTCCAGACGCCGCAGGAACGACTCCGTGGCCTCGGTCGCCGGCGCCACGCGGTCCGAGGCCAGCAAGCCGGCCGCCACGATGGCGTCGACCACGATCGTCGCCCACCAGCGCCGGTCGGGCCGGTTGTCCCAACGCAGCGGCGGCGCGGCGAGCATCAGTCGGTCGTACGACAACTCGCGCTCGCCCTCGCGTTCGCCGTCCGGCTCTTCCCACTCGATCGCGCCGCCCGCGACGACGCGCTCGAGACTCTGAGCATGCGCCACCGCGCCGACACAGATGCAGGTCAGCACTGCGAGGCACGTCGAGATCGCCGACTTGGCCATGACCGCTGGATCGTTCCTCCAGCTCTCATGCTAAACTATAAATCGACTTTTCGAAGCGCGTTCGTCGAAAAAGGAAACTGCAGCTCCGAGTGCCCCGAGCGCCGGTCACTGCGGCACGAACTGAACCCGGAACAGCTTCGGCCATAGCTTGCCGGTGACGAGGAACGTCTCCGTGGTGGGATCGTAGGCGATGCCGTTCAGCACGCCGCCCGGACCGAGGGCGGCCCGCTCCTCCGCGGTCAAGAGCTGCGACATGTCGATTTCCGCCCGGACTCGACCACTGCGTTTGTCGATCTCGACGGCGACGTCGGTCAGCCAGACATTGGCGTAGACGCTGTTGCCGACACACTCCAACTCGTTCAGACGTGTCAGTCGCCGGCCGCGCAGTGTCACCGCCACGCGGTGGCGCAGGGCAAAGCTCTGCGGGTCGCGAAAGTACAGCTGGTCGGTGCCGTCGCTCATGACCAGCCGTTGCCCGTCGAAGCACAGCCCCCAGCCCTCACCGAGGTACGCGTGTTCCTGCACCACCGCAAAATCGGAGCGCTGGTAGACGAAAGCGGTCTTCTCCCGCCAGGTGAGCTGGATCAGCTGCTCGCCGACCAGCGCCAACCCTTCCGCGAAGAGCTCGGGCGCCACCTCCAGCTCGGCCTGCACCTGGCCGGTTTCGATCTCCACCCGCCGCAACGACGACTCGCCGTAGAGCCCGGCGCTCTCGTAGAGCACCCCGTCGTGCCAGACCAGACCCTGCGTGAAGGCCTGCGTGTCGTGCGGATACACGGCGAGCACCTCGGGCCGCAACTG
>CAYVUV010000202.1:0-43741 GCA_964455095.1 uncultured Binatia bacterium (SeqCode) | reverse complement strand
GCATCCCGAGTCGCATCAGCAGTGCGGGCGTGAAAAAAGGATGGCGATTAAACAAAAGACGCGGCTATGCCGCCAACGGAGCCGTGTGCTCAGTTGCAACCAGCCTTCCAATGGGTTACCTCTCCCGGAGGGAGAGGAACTCATTCGCGAACTGCTGAGCGAGCCCGCCGCGGCAAACTCTCACGGCGACTTCGCTGCGCGACACCGGGTGGCGCGGCCACCTGCCCGGCGAATTCCTTTGCCTCAGCCAATCCAGCCGTAGTACACGCCCTTGGTGTAGGGGGGGCGGTGGCGTTCGGGGCTTTCGCGTCGCGCACCCGAACCATCGCACCCATGCGGTACGCCGGAATCGATCGGCAGCGCGCGGCGCACAAGGGGGAACGGGCGATGGAATCGATTCAGGGTCGCATTGCGCACCGTCGGGCGAGTCATCACGCGGCGGCGGTTGTCATCGCGTTGACGTTGCTGGCGCTGCCGGGGCGTGCGTCGGCGCGGGTGTTGCTGATCGGGGATTCGATCACGCAGGGCGCCGTGAGCGGCACGGCCGGGCCTCCGTACGCGGATGTCGTCGCCACGGATCTGGGCGCCGGTTTCGACGTCCTGAACCTGGGCTGCGGCGGCGCATCGTCGTTCGACTGGCGTCCCGATACCGGGGTGACCATTTGCGCGGCCGGGTTCATCGATCTGTGGGCGGCACGCGTGCTGCCGAACGCGCCGGCCGAGATCGCCACGGTGATGCTCGGCACCAACGATGCCACCGGTTTCTTCGAGCCGGCGCCGCTGACGGGGGCCAACTACGGCGCCAACATCGAGGCGATCGTCGACGGACTGCACGCGGCCGGCGTCCCGCAGGTGATGTTGATGACGCCGCCGGCGCGGTGCACGAGCGCGCCGCAGGCGATACGCGATCGTCTCGCCGACTATCGCCTGCGTATCTTCACCATGTGCCTCAGCAAGCCCGGGGTGGTGTGCGGACCCGACGTCTACAAGCTGCTCGATCCGGTCGCCGATTTCGCCGCCTGCGACGTGCACCCGAACGCGCAGGGGCATGCGAAGCTGGGCCACGCGCTGGCCGATGCGGTCGAGGACCTGCACAACTGCACGGCCGCCAGCACGCCCGGCTTCGACGCCTGCGCGCCGACCGTCAGCTTGCTTTCAAACGGCACGCCGGTGATCAGCCCGAAGATCGTCGCGCCCAACACCCCGATCGGATTTCAGCTCGTCGCCAGCGATCCGCAGGGCATCGGCTTCCCGGTGTTCGCCTGGGCCGGCAACGACGGCAAGACCAAGGCCCTGTGGAACTTCGACGGCGGCACCGCCGTTCCGCTCGCCGTCTTCAGCCTCACGCCCACCGTCAGCTTCCCTCTCGGCACCGGTGGAGCGACCAAGACGTACCATCTGTCGGCGACAGTCTACGACGGGTCGGCAAGACACACCGACGTGGCCTTCGACGTGATTGCCACGCAGCCACCCAACGTGAACGTGCTCGCCAACGGCGTTCCCGTCACCGGGCCGCTCACGGTCGCCTCGGGCACCCAGATCAACTTCACAGCGATTGCCGGAGATGCGGACGGCCTCGGCTATCCCGTCTTCGCCGGCTTCGGCAATTACACTCCAGTCACCTACATCTGGAACTTCGGCGGCGGCACGACTCCCGGCCCGCTGTACGTCTTCTCCTCCCAACCGCCCGTCACCTTCACGAAGAACCCGGGAGAGACGTCGCGCACGTTCAACGTCAGCGTAACGGTGTGGGACACCATGGGCAGCACGACGACGTTCCCGATCACTGTGATCGCGATGTAGGGCTTCGACGCCCGGTGCTATTGGGCCCGTAGGCGTGTGCCCGGCACTTGGTACGGTGCTTCTGGTTCCTCTCCCTCCGGGAGAGGCTAGGTGAGGGGATCGAACAAACTCTTCAACGAAGCAGGGGTCGAAGCCATCATTCAACCCCTCACCTTACCTCTCCCGGAGGGAGAGGAACTGCTTTCGGAAATGTCGGGCAAAGCCACATCGCGGCATGACTTCGCGGCTTCAGGACCGGTCCTCAGGCGCTGGCGCGCGTCCGATCGGGAAGCATAGCCTCGGCGTATTCCCCGCTGGGCCAGGGCTGCAACCCGCGCATTGGAGCCAGCACGGTCTCGCCCTCGGCGAGCACGCCGGTCGCCGCGTCGGCGACCTTCCAGCGCATGCCGGGGCCGAAGAGCGGCTGCGACTCGATCATGACCACGCGCAGCTCGCCGGGCGCGAAGTCGCACTGCGCCTGGACGGCTTCCAGCAGCTGCGTGCCGTTCAGGTGCCCGTCGCCGAAGTTCCAGCCGAGCACCATACCGCCGATCACTTCGCCGTCGTTCCACTCGTACGCGTCGATGTCCTCGACCGCGCGTGGCAGCGCCTCGAACAGCGGCCGGCCCTCCAGATGCATGAAGCGGTGGGCGAGCGAGAGGGTGAGCGCCATCTCGACGGCCATCGGGTCGGGGAGCAACTTCTCGAGCTGCTCGCGCATCGTTCCCGCGGCCTTGCGCAGCTTTGCGAACTTGCCGGCGCTGCCCTTCCGCACCAGCCAGATGTTGTAGGCCCAGTTGCCCGCGTAGTAGCGCATCGCGAGCAGGAAGGAGACGCGCCCGGGCACCAGATTGCCGTAGGCCGGGACGACGACGAGGGAGAAGACGAGGAAGGCGGCGAGCCACGGCGTCGCGCCGAGCGCCAGCAGGCTCGCGTCGGGGTGGACACCGAACAGGAAGATGCCGCCGTAGACCATCAGGATGTTCCACTCGATCGGCATGCCGCTCGGGTTGTTCAGCGCGATGAAGCCGTGGAAGCAGAACATCACGACGAGCATCAGCGCCGTCACGGAAGGGCTGGCGCTGGCGAGCAGGAGCACGGCGGGGATCGAGTACTCGATGCAGGTGCCCGTATGGGCCATCGTCGCGGCCAGGCGCGAGGGGCGCAGGTCGTCGGGGTACGAGACGAAGAGCCGGCGCTTCAGGGCCTTGGGAAAGAACGGCCCGTTGTTCATCATCACCATGATGACGCTCGGGAAGTGGTGGTTCAGCTTCGAGGTGGCGGCCCAGAACCAGATCCCGCACCAGATCGCCTTGCAGGCGGCGATCCACAGCCCGTCGGCATGCGCCGCGGCGAGGCACAGCAGCGCCACCCAGTAGTGCTCGGCCCGCGCCGCCAGGAAGAGCGTCTGGTCGGTGATGCCGAGGAGCGGGATCAGCACGACGCTCGGCCAGAGAAGTTGCGGCGTGATCTCCGGCGCCACCAGCGCGCGCAGCAGGAAGAGCTGGTTCGCGGCGTAGAGCGCCACGTCGAGCCAGCCGCGCCGGATGCCGCCGAACAGGGGAAGCTGCGGGACCAGCGGCAGCTTCGTCGTGCCCGGGCGCAGGAAGTGAAGCAAGCCGCCGAGCGGCGGGTTGAAGCGCGCGTTCATCGGCCCCGAGCCGCAGCCGAAGCCGGTCAGCTCGTAGAAGATCGCCCACAGGATCGCCTTCTGGAACGCGGCCGCGCTGAACGCCCAATCGCCCGGCGCCGTGAAGCCGGGATAGCCCGACGAAAACGAGACGAAGAAGGCCCAGCCGCCGATGAAGAGCAGCAGGTATTTCGTCCAGTACATCACCAGCACGATCGCCGGCGTCGGGTACACCTGCGACGCCCAGGTGCGACAGAGCAGTCGCACTCGCTCGGGAAACGGCGCCGCGATAATCCGCGCCGGATCGTACGGTGGAAGGTCGAGGTCGGCGCCGGTTTCCATGCTCAACGCCGGCCCTTCGGCGCGCGCAGCGCATCGGTGAGGAAGCGCGCCATGGCGGTCGCACGCGCGCGAAAGGGATAGTCGTCGAACCCAAGCCAATTCAGCATCAGCGTATTGAACGTGCCGACGACGACCTCGCTGAGCACCGCGACCGGATACGCGCTCGTCACGTCACCCGCCCGCACACCGTCGCGCAGCAGCGCCGCGAAGGCGGCGTAGAGTCGCCGGCTCTGCTCGACGTCGGTGCGGTCGCCGTGCACGAGGCGGACGACCTCCATCACCAGGTGGCGCTGGATCGGGCCGGCGCGCTCGACATCCCTCGCCACCCGCATGAAGAAGCGCTCGAGGCGCTGCAGCGTCGTGCCGGGCACACGACAGGCGTCGTCCAGAATCGCCAGCAGGTCGTCGAGGAAGCTCGCGGCGATCTCGCGGACGATGTGTTGCTTGGTCGGGAAGTGATTGAAGAAGGTCTTCTGCGCCACGTCCGCCAGGGCGCAGATCTCATCGATCTTGGTCGCGTCGATCCCCTGCTCCGCGAAGCGCTGGATGGCCGCCTGCAGAATGCGGTCGTGCACCTCGCTGACGCGGCGTTCGCGGCGCGATGACGGCGATGAGGTCGGACGTCGAGCCGGCGCAGCCATCCGATCCTATACAGCGCACTTGACCGTTACAGTCAACTGTACTAACCGCGACGGTGAGCGCGAAGGAGATCAAGGTGCCAACAGAGCCCAACTCGAAGAAGGTCGTGACCGTCGACGCGGACGGCCATGTGCTCGAGCCGCGCAACACCTGGCAGCGCTACCTGGAGCCGAACCTGCGCGAGCGGGCGATCCGCATCGAGCGCGACCGCGACGGCGTCGAAGTGCTGCTCGTCGAGGGGCGCCCGCACCTCGGGCTGCGCGGGCGCCTCGGCGCCCTCGGCGGCATCGGCATGGACTCCGCCGACCTGATGACCGTCGGCCAGCGCAGCTACGAGGACGGCTGTCCGGCCGGCGGCTACGATCCGCACGCGCGCCTGGCGGTGATGGACCAGGAACAGATCGACATCGTGCTGCTCTACCCGACGATCGGCATCGCCTGGGAGGGACTGGTGCGCGACCCGCAGCTCGCGACCGCCTATTGCCGCGCCTACAACCGCTGGATCGTCGACTTCTGCAGCGCCGACCGCCGGCGCCTGGTGCCGATCGCGCACATCTGCCTCATGGACCCGGAAGGGGCCGTCGCCGAAGTCCAGCGCGCGAGGAAGGCCGGCTGTGCCGGCGTCTACCTGTCGCCCGATCCGGTCTCGCGCGGCGGCCGTCAGTTTGACGATCCGAGCCTCGCACCCTTCTGGCAGACGGTGCAGGACCTCGACATGCCGGTCGCGTTCCACGTCGTGGCGCGGAGCGACACCATGCTGGCACCGTGGTTCGGTGGAAACGATAGTCCGATCGGCTCGGTCGTCTTCGCCTTCGCGTTCCTCGCCCTCGACGTGATGGTGGCGTTCACGTCGATGATGACGCGCGGCCTGTTCGAGACCTATCCGCGTCTGCGCCTCGCGGTCCTCGAGGCCGGTTCGAACTGGATCACGGCCTGGCTCGACCGTCTCGACCACAAGTCCGAAGTGATGCGGCCGTTCTCGTCGCTGAAGCTGCTTCCGTCGGAGTATTTCAAGCGGCAGTGCGTCATCAGCGCCGAGCCGGACGAGACGCTCACCGCCGCGGTCGTCGAGCATCTCAGCGCCGAGTACGTCATCTGGGCCTCGGACTATCCCCACCTCGACGCATCGTTCCACGTCGTCGACACGCTGCGCGAGCGCATCGCGCGCTTGCCGGAGGAATCGCAGCGCAAGGTACTGGGAACGAACGCGCTGCGCTTCTATGGCCTCGCGGCGTAGGATCTCGCCATGGCAGACTTCGACATCGTGATCCGCGACGGCATCGTCGTCGACGGAACCGGGGCACAGCGCTACCGGGCCGACGTCGGCATCCGGGATGGGCGCATCGCGCGCATCGGGCGGATCCGGTCGTCCGACGGGGCGCGGATCATCGACGCCAGCGGCGCGATCGTCGCGCCGGGATTCATCGACCTGCACACGCACTACGACGCGCAGCTCTTCTGGGATCCGTATCTGACGCTCTCGGGCTGGCACGGGGTCACGTCGGTGGTCATCGGCAACTGCGGCTTCGGCTTCGCGCCGATGCGGCCCGACATGCGCGAGCGCGCGATGCTCACCATGACGCGGGTCGAGGCGATCCCGTACGAGTCAATGAAGCAGGGGTTGCCGTGGGACTGGGTCAGCTACCCCGAGTTCCTGGACAGCGTCGATCGGCAGCCGAAGGCGGTCAACGTGCTGCCCTACGTGCCGCTCGCGCCGCTGCTCATCTGGGTCCTCGGCTTCGAGCGCGCGAAAGCGGGCGCGCTGCCGACCGACGCCGAGCACCAGGAGCTCCGCCGCCTCCTGAACGAAGCGATGGACGCCGGCGGCTGCGGCTGGTCGGCGCAGCGTCTCCATCCCGACGGCCCCGGCGCCGTCCAGCGCGACTACGACGGCGGCCCGATGGTCACCGACGTCATGCACGACGCGACCGCCCTGCACTTCGCCGAGGTCCTCGCCGAGCGCAACCAGGGCTTCATGCAGATGGCGCTCGCGACGGCCGACGGCGGGCACGACTTCATGCACATCGAGGAGCTGGCGCAGGTCAGCGGCCGGCCGATCCTCTACAATGTCGTGCAGTCGTTCGTCCGCTACCCCGAAGCGCACCGCGCCCTCATCGCCTGGCTCGACGCCTGCCGGCAGCGCGGCGTACGTGTCTACGGCCAGGGCGTCACCACGACGGCGGCCTTCTCCTTCACCTTCGAGGACTGGAACCTCTTCGACGACAATCCGGCGTGGATGGAAGCGACCGTCGGGTCAACGGCCGAGCGCAAGGCGAAGCTCGCCGATCCCGCCCGCCGGGCGCGGCTGCGCGACTACGACTCGGGGATCGTCACCGTCGCCATCTCGGACATCAGCATCCTCGAGTGCCACACACCCGCGACCAAGCCGTTCGAGAACCTCACCGTCGGCGAGGTCGCGGCGCGGCTGGGGAAGCATCCCGTCGACGCCATGCTCGACGTCGCCGTTGCCGACGACCTGAAGACGCTCTTCTATGCCGAGCCGGCCAATGTGAGCCGCTCGGCGCTGCGCGAGATCGTCGACTACGCGTGGATCCTCCCGGGCGTGTCCGACGGCGGCGCGCACACCAAGTTCTTCACCGGCGGCCGCTATCCGACCGAGTTCCTCTCGCACCTCGTGCGCGAGGAGGCGATGTGCTCGCTCGAGCACGCGCACTGGCGGCTCTCGACGCTGCCGGCGCACTGCGCCGGCTTCCGCGACCGGGGCACGCTCGTCGAAGGTGCGCCCGCCGATATCGTCGTCTACGACTTCGACAAGCTCGAGTGCCTGCCGATCGAGGTCGCGCACGACGTGCCAGGCGGCGAGTGGCGCCGCATCCAGCGCGCGCGCGGCTATCGCGCCATCCTGGTGAACGGCGCGGTGACCATCGAGGACGACCGCGAGACGGGTACGCATTCCGGGCGCCTGCTGCGACACGGGACGATGGCGTGAGCCTAAGCGGTCCGGAGGAGAGCTCCGCGGCTCGTGTGGTAGGAAGCGGCGCATGAATCCCGGAGCACTGCGCCAACTGCTCTTCGAGCTGATCGACTACCTGCGCCCGTACCACCTGATGTTCGCCGGTCTGCTGCTGCTCGTCTTGCTCATCGGCGGGATCGCGGCCGAATGCGAGGGCTTCGGTGAGGGGTGGCCTGGATCAGCAACGCGTGGGCTGATGCGACTCGGATTCTATCGGCGCGATCCAGGTAGGGCAGACACGTTTCGCAACGACCAAGACCTGGTCATTCGGTATGACGTCGACACCACCGTCTGTGACGACGAGAGCTCCGAGCCGCAGTGGTTTCGGATTCGGCTGTCGAGATTGTTCAGTGCCACCGGGCCGCCGTCGCGCGAGGAGTACGAACTTCACAGAGGCGAGATACCCCCGGCCGTGCGCGCCACACTCCGCGAGGTGCGGTCGGGGCCGGAAGTGAACGAAGCCTGGCCGCCAAGCCTCGCCGCTGCGTTCGGCGACTGCGTGGTGGCGACCTACGGCAAGCTGGAGAGCGACTGCACGGGTGAGAGGCGCACCGTCAAACGTCCCGTGCTGTTCAAGGACTACTGGTTTGAAGAAGCCTGGTGGCGCACGCCGATGCGGATCATCGGCTTGCCGTTCGCGCTGGTGTTCGATGCGCTGACGATCCCACTCAACGCCGCCGTGGTGGCGATGTTTGCCTTTCCGCTTTACTTCGATGAGCTGGCGGGAAGACGGCGCTATTACTGGCGCTGCGGACTCGCGACGGCATTGGCGTGCGACATCATGGCGTTGCTTCTCGTTGCCCGACCGCTGACCGGTGGCCACACGGGAGGCGGAGGGCTGGGCGGCCTCCTCGGTCCGGTGAGCGCTGTCGGTGTCGCTCTATTCAGCGGCATCATCCCGGCCGCCGCCGGCTACGCTGTCGCCAAGGAGACCGGTCGCGCCAGGTTCGTCAGCGATGGCATGCTCGGCGCGGTCGCTTCCACGATGATACTCGGGCTCGCGCTCCTCGTGGCGGGAGAGGTCGTCGACGAGGCTGAGGACCTCCCCGGCGTGATTGCGTGGCTGCTCAATCCCTTCACGCTGATCCCCGGTCTGATTGCGCTCGCGATCGTTATCCGCGGGGCCAAGCACATACCCGGTACGCCCGCGGGCAGCTGAGCCCACAGTCGCGAAGACGCATTCGTTACTGCGGCATGGCTACCACAGGTGACCGCGGGATGAAGGTCAGGATCTGGTCAGTTTATCCGGTTCAGTGATCGTGCTCCGCTTCCTCCGCCGCGATCGCGTCGGCTTGCGTCTGATGCACGGTGCCGTGGGCATGATGCGGCGGCGCGTAGATCGAGTAGAGCTTGAGCGGCTTCTGACCGACGTTGACGATGTTGTGCCAGGTGCCGGCGGGGACCACGATCGCCCAGTCGTCCTTGGCCGTCCATTCCTGCGTCAGCTTGTCCTTCGACGGCCCCATCAAGACCTTCGCTTCCCCCTGCTCCAGGCGCAGAAACTGGTCGGTCTCGGGGTGGACCTCGAGTCCCACGTCGCCGCCGACCGGGATCGTCATGAGCGTGATCTGGAAGTGCTTGCCGGTCCAGGCCGCAGTTCGGAAGTTCTCGTTCGCGAGCGTCACGTCCTCAATGTCGACGACGAATGGCGCCGGTCCTACGTCCTTCAGCTTCATTTTAGTTCTCCTTGACCTGCTCCATCATGGTCGCTCGACGGCGACAGACAACCCCCTGGCGAGGAAAAAGCCGCACGCCGCACAATCGAGTGAAGGAATTCAGAACCGGTCCTCAATCTCCAGTCACTGCCCGATATGTGAGCGCCGTGCTCACGACCTGTGCAGCGTTTGTGTAAAGTCTGTCGAGCCACGTTGCCCGGCAGTCACAGTTGCCTTGGCATTCTCCTTGATGTTGCCCTGTCGGATGCTCTAGACCGGTACATAACAAGGGGGGAAGCAGCATGAGCGCAGGACACTGGCGCGCGGCGCACGCCGTTGTCGCATCGCTTCTCTTCCTCGCCCCACACCGCGCGCTGGCGACCGCGGTGTTCGAACAGACCAACACCACGGGCGAGATCCTGATCGGCCAGTCGAGCAGCGACTCCGCCTCGACGACGATCGTGTCGCAGGGAAACGTGGCGTTCCCCGGCCCGACCACCACGACCATGCGCGTCGGCTTCAACATCAACGCCGACGCTGCGCCGGGGTTGACCGCTATAGAGATCGGCACCGCCAGGTTCGACCTGAGCTTCGACCTCGCCCACGCTCCCAGCTTCGACCTGATCTTCGATTTCCTGCTGCGCGGACAGCTGCTGCGGTTTGAGGATCAGGAATGTCTGGGGTCGATCGCGCTGGCGGATATCGAGATCCCCACCCTGGTGCGCCTGAGCGATGGCGCGGAATTCCCCATCGGCGTCGTCCTGCCGGGTGCCTCAATCGTTCTCGGCGGCACTACGGAGTCGTTCACCTTCGCCCAGCAGAACAGCCGCACGCTGCAGTTTCGCGGCCAAACAGTCGATTCCAACCGGTACCAGTTGACGTTCGATGTCTCGGCGACGGCCCTCAGCCAATCCTGCGAGGTGTCGGCCCGCTTCGGTGCCGACAACGGCAGCACGACGGGTTGCGACGCCTGTGTGTATCCGGGCATCGGCGATCGCGTCCGCGACGACGACGGCCTCTTCGTCACTGTCACCGCCGTCAGTCTGTGCGGCAATGGCACACCGGATGCGGGTGAAAAATGCGACGAGGGAGCCGCGAACGGCACTGCCGGTTCGACCTGCGACGCCTTCTGCCGCCCGCAGCACACCTTCACCGTTACCAACGCCGATGACGGCGGCGAAGGCTCGCTGCGCACCGCCATGGGCCTGGCAAACCTCACCGAGGGCGCGGATACGATCGTCTTCGACCCGGTATTCTTCAGCACGCCGCGCACCATCACGTTGGACGGCTCCCTGCCGCCCATCAACGAGGATCTCACGATCAACGGTCCCGGCGCGCACCTCTTGACGGTGTCCGGCGACGGCAAGGACCGCGTCTTCGAAGTGGCGAGTGGAGTGCCGGCGCGCCTGCGGGGCCTGACCATCACCGAGGGGTTGATCGATGGCCCGGGCGCCGGCATTCACAGCGAAGGACCGCTGATGCTCACCAACGTCGCCGTCGTCGGCAACCAGACGACCAGCGACGGCGGCGGCGGGGTTTTTCTAGCAGCGGGCGGGGTCTTCACGAACTGCACCTTCAGCGGCAACACGTCCACCCTGCAAGGCGGCGGGATCGAGTTCCGCAGCGACGGCGGACGCACCTTGCGGTTGTTCGACTCCACGGTGAGCGGCAACTCCGCCCCGATATTCGGCGGCGGTATCTTCCACCTCAGCGTGGACGGTTCCGGAACCCTCGACATCGTCAACAGCACGATTGCAGACAACGATGCCGCCACCGGCGGCGGCATCATGACCGGCGCCGGCGCGGACGGGAGTCCGGTCACCACGGTGCGCAACACCATCGTTGCCAACAACGACGGCGGTGATCTCGTCGCCTTGGCCGATCCCGGCGGCACGCCGACCGTCACCTCGCTCGGCTTCAACCTGACGAGCGACGACGGCGGCGGCTTCCTCAACGGAACCGACGATCAGATCAACACCGATCCGTTACTTGGTCCGTTGCAGTACAACGGCGGCGAGACACCGACCCGTATGTTGCTGGCCGGCAGTCCCGCCCTCGACAACGGGGAGGCCGGCGGCGTCGACCAGCGCGGCGTGGCGCGCCGATTCGAGATTCCCGGCGTTGGCTCTGCCGGGAACGGGGACGCCTCGGATATCGGCGCGGTCGAGGTCCACGCTCTGATCGTGAGCAGCACCGACGACAGCGGCATCGGCAGCCTGCGTCAGGCGTTGACCGATGCCAACGCCAATACGGATCTCGACGACATCCTCTTCGACGACCTCGTGTTCAATGTGCCGCGCACCATCCGTCTCGCCAGCGCCTTGCCGGTCATTGCCAAGGATCTCACAATCAACGGCCCCGCAGCGAACCGGCTGACGGTGTCGGGCAACCATCAGAGTCGCGTGTTGGAAATCGCCGGTCGAGTGAGGGCGAGCCTGAGCGGCCTGACCATCACCGAGGGAGATCTCAGTGGCCCGGGTGCCGGCATTCGCAGCGCGGGGCCCTTGACCCTGACGAACGTCGCCGTCGTCGGCAATCGCGCTCGCGGCGCCGCCGGCGGCGGCGTCGCGCTGTTTGCTACGGACGGCGTATTCACCAGTTGCACCTTCAGCGGCAACACGACGAGCGTGCAAGGCGGCGGGATCGAGTTCCGCAGTGACGGCGGACATGTATTGCGGCTGATCGACTCCACGATCAGCGGCAACTCGTCCGCGAACACCGGCGGTGGCATCTATTACCTGAGCCTGGGCGGTTCCGGCAGGCTCGAAGTCGTCAGCAGTACGATTGCAGAGAATTCGGCTGCGAGCGCGAGCGGCGGCGGCATTCTGACCGCTGCAGGCGCGGCGGGCAACGTCGTCACGACACTGCGCAACACCATCATTGCCAACAACCGCGGCAGTGATCTCGTCGCCGGGGCAGACCCCGGCGGTGCGTTCGACGTCACCTCGCGCGGCTTCAACCTGACCAGCGACGGCGGCGGCGGCTTCCTGGATCAGGCCAGCGATCAGATCGATCGGGATCCATTGTTGGGTCCGCTGCAGAACAACGGCGGCGACACCCCGACGCACATGCTGCTGGCAGGCAGTCCGGCGCTGGACAAAGGGAACAGCGCGGGCGTGGGCCTGGATCAGCGTGGGCGTCCGCGCGGTTACGACGTGCCCGACATCACCGGGCCAGACGGCGGCGACAGCTCCGACATCGGCGCGGTGGAAGTCCAGGCCCTCATCGTCAAGAACGCCGATGACAACGGCCTTGGCAGCCTGCGCCAGGTCGTCGGCGACGCACCGTCGAACAGCGACGTGTTGTTCGACGCGTCGTTCTTCAATGTCGCGCGGACCATCGCGCTGACCAGCGGCGACATCCTCATCGACAAGGATCAGACGATCAACGGGCCGGGCGCCAGTCTGCTGGCGATCTCGGGCAGCAACGCCAGCCGCATCTTCCGCATCCCGGCCGGCGGCCTCGATGTCGCCATCAGCGGCGTGACCATCAAGGATGGCAGGGCCGCGGACTTCGGCGCCGGCGGCGGCATCGTCAGCGAGAGCAACTTGACGCTGTCCCGGTGCATCATCGCCAACAACACCGCCGGCAGCGATGCCCAGGGCGGTGGCGTACAGGTGCGAGACGGGCTGGCCACGTTCACGGATTGCGCCTTCAAGGACAATACAGCGCCCGGATCGGGCGGCGCGGTGTTTCTCATCGACGCCACGGGCACGTTCACCCGCTGCACTCTGAGCGGCAATGAGTCTGGCGACCGCGGCGGCGCCGTCGCCATGGCGGGGTCCAGCGCGGAGTTCACCAATTGCACGATCAGCGGCAACATGGCGCCCATGTTCGGCGGCGGTCTGGCGCTGTTTACCGTGAACAGCGACCAGACGTTGACGGTCACGAACAGCACCGTCACCGCCAATACCGGCAGCGCCGCCGCCGGCATTCGCGTCGAGTCATTCGGGTTGACCGCCGCCGCGACCGTGCGCAACTCGATCGTCGCCAGAAACTTCGGCCCCAACCTGCAAACGGTGGAGAGCGGCGGCAGCGCAATGATCACGTCGCTGGGCTACAACCTGAACGACGACGACAACACGTTCTTCAACCAACCCACTGACCAGATCGACACGAACCCCGAGCTCGGCCCGCTGCAGAACAACGGCGGCTTCACCGAGACCCACGCGCTGCTGCCCGACAGTCCGGCGATCGACAAGGGATCGAGCTTCGGCTCGCCCACCGATCAACGCGGCTTTGCGCGTCCCTCCGACGATCCGGCGCTGCCCAACGCCGAGGGCGGCGACGGCGCCGACATCGGCGCCTTCGAGGTCCAGGTGGCGGTGCCCACCCCAACGAGCACGCCCACTGCAACTGCAACGGTGACGCCGACGCCGACCGCGACGTCGACCGCCATCCCCGGCATCTGCACCGGCGACTGCAACGCCTCCGACGCCGTCACCGTCGACGAGCTCGTCCTCGGGGTCAACATCGCGCTCGGCACGCAGCCCGCGTCAGCCTGCGTGGCTTTCGATCGCAATCGCAATGACGGCGTCGCCATCGACGAGCTGGTCGCGGGCGTAAACAACGCGCTGGACGGATGTCCGCCGTGAGTCTTCGTGCCACGACTTTGACGTTTTCCCGCAAATTTCGTCGAAGTTTCCGGACCGCCGCGGCTGGAGATGGCAGAGAAGGCGGCAATGCGATTCACACTGCAAACGACGATGGGGGGCGCGCTGGCCGCCCTCTTCATTGCACTGCCGGCCTTCGCCGCACCGAACCCTGAGCGCGACGCCTACTTCGGCGAAACCCACGTCCATACGAGCTGGTCGCTCGACGCCTTCGCCCTCGGGAATCTTCTCACCACTCCCGGCGACGCGTACAAGTACTTCAAGGGTGAGCCGATCAAGCATCCGCTCGGTTACGACGTGAAAATCGACACGCCACTCGACTGGGCCGGTGTCACCGATCACTCCGAGTACGCGGGCGTGGTCAACCTGGCGAACGAGCCGGGCTCCGCGGTGAGCAAGCTCTCCGTCGCGCAGCCACTCATCCTGAAAGCCAAGACGAAGGAAGAGATGGAACGGGTCGCCCTGTATGCCATCAACACGCTCGCCAGCGGACCGCCGATCGCGGCGCTCATGGCGCCTGAGATCGCCGGCACGGTCTGGAAGCGCAACGTCGAGCTTGCCGATCAGGCCAACGAGCCCGGGAAGTTCACGGCCTTCTGCTCCTACGAGTGGACTTCGATGCCGAGCAACATGAACCTGCACCGCAACGTCTTCTTCAAAGACTGCGCCAAGGTACCGCCGATGCCGTTCAGCGCGCTGGACTCGAAGCATCCCGTCGACCTCTGGGATTGGATGGACGGACAGCGCAAGGCCGGCAACGATCTGCTGGCGATTTCGCACAACGCCAATCTGTCCGACGGGCGCATGTTCCCGACCGAGGTCGACACCAAGGGCCGCCCGATCGACGCCGCCTATGCGGCCTCCCGCGTGCGCAACGAGCCGCTGATCGAAATCAAGCAGCTGAAAGGCACCTCCGAAACCCATCCCATGCTCTCGCCGACCGACGAGTTCGCCAACTTCGAGATCATGTCGGTCCTGCTCGGCAATCCGCCGGGCCGCATTCCACACATCGTCGGCAGCTACGCCCGGCAGGCCTTGAAGGACGGCGTCGCCCTGGAGGACAGCAAGGGCTTCAACCCGTACAAGTTCGGCTTCGGCGCCGCATCGGACTCGCACAACACTGCCGTCCCCTATCGCCAGGACAACTTCTTCGGCGGCCACACCTTCACCGACGGGACGATCGAGGGGCGCATGTCCGGCACCCTGGTTGGCGGCATGTTCGACGCGCGCCTCGAAGGCACCAGCGGCCTGACCGGCGTGTGGGCCGAGGAGAACACGCGCGCCTCGCTGTTCGAGGGCATGAGCCGCAAGGAAACCTTCGCCGTGACCGGCCCGCACATCAAAGTGCGCCTCTTCGGTGGCTGGGAGTACACGGCCGCCACGCTGGCGAGCGCGGACTGGGTCAAGACCGGCTACGCGACGGGCGTCCCGATGGGCGCCGACCTACCGCCCGCCAAGGGCAAGGCGCCGACGTTCATGGTCTGGGCGGTGAAGGATCCGACCTCCGGCAACCTCGATCGAATCCAGATCGTGAAGGGTTGGACGAAGAGCGGTCAGAGCTTCGAGAAGATCTATGACGTCGTGTGGGCGGGCGATCGCAAGGCCGACAAATGGACTGGCGCGGTGCCGCCGATCGGCAGCACGGTGGACATTGAGAATGCGACCTACACGAACACCATCGGCGCGGTGGAGCTGAAGACGGTGTGGAGCGATCCGGAGTTCGATCCGAGCCTGCACGCCTTCTACTACGCGCGCGTGCTCGAGATCCCGACGCCGCGCTGGACGACGATCCAGGCCAAGCAGCTCGGCATTGCGCCGCCCGATGTCGTGGCGCCGACGCTCCAGGAGCGCGCCTGGACCTCGCCCATCTGGTACACGCCGAGCGCCGAGGCCCGCAAGGCGGCCGCGCGCGGCACGACGGTCGCCGAGCTGACCAAGCAAGGCGGCAAGGCGCTGAGCGACGCGCAATTGAAAGCGCTGATCGTGGAGAAGTCCGTCTGGATGCAGAACACGGTGACGGGCGAGAAGTACATGATCATCTACGGCGCCCTCGGCAGGGGCCCCGACGTCAAGCCCCTCACTCCCGCGGACCCGGGATACGTCACCCAGCGCTTCCCCGCCAACCAGGGCCAGTTCCAGGTACGGTACGTGGGACGGAACGTCGCCATGCAGAGCTTGACCGGCGACACGGCCGACACCAGCTATCTCGGCACGACGCGGACCTACAGCATCGCCAACGGGAAGATCGTCACCGACCTGGCCGGCACGCCGATCGAGGTCGCCTTGTACCAGCTGGGCGACAAGTATCTCGGCGCGCGCAGCAACGAGTTCGGCTACGCCAACTACGAGATTATCCCGGCGGTCGCCGAGCTGAACCCATTGGGGGCGGCGCCGCGTTGAGCGTGCCAATTGGACGCTGGCTACGAGAGCCGCTGCTGCAGTTTCTGCTGATCGGGCTGGCGCTGTTCGTCGTCTACGACCTCCGGAATCGACACGCGGGTCCGCGCGAGCGCTCCGAGCGCATCGAGCTCACCGCAGACGATCTGCGGCAGATCGCGTTTGCCTGGGTCGCGCAGGGCCGTGCGGCCCCGTCTCCCGAAGAGCTGCGGATCCTCGCCGAGGCGCGTGTCCGCGAGGAGATCTTCTATCGCGAGGCGCTGGCACTCGCCCTGGACAAAGACGACGCGATCGTCCGGCGTCGTTTGGCGCAGAAGATGGAATTCCTCTTCGAGGACCTGGCCAAGCTGCGCGAGCCCACGACCGGCGAGCTGAAGGCGTGGTTCGAGCGCAACGTGCAACGCTTCACCCTGCCCGGCCGCGTCACCTTTCGTCACCTCTATTTCTCCCCTGACCGGCGCGGAGACCAGACGCGCGAAGGCGCAGCGCGCGCCTTGACGCAGATCGCCGGCACGTCCGTGGACTCGCCCGATGCGATGGCGCTCGGCGATCCCTTCATGTTCCAGGACTACTACGCCGACCGCGCGCCCGACGACGTCGCCAAGACATTCGGTCCGGGGTTCGCCCGGGCGGTGTTTCAACTGACGCCCGGCCACTGGGCGGGCCCGGTCGAGTCGGGCTACGGTTGGCATCTCGTCTGGGTCGATTCGATCACTCCGGCGCAGGTGCGCAGCTTCGAGGAAGTCGAACCGGACGCCAAAGCAGCGTGGATCGAAGAGCAGCGCGCCGAGATCAGAGAGAAAGCGTTCGAAGCGATGCGCGCCCGCTACGAGGTCGTACTGCCGGCGGACCTGCCATCCATCGAAGTACCCGCCGTGGCCGACGTCGCCGCGCAATGAGCGCTCGACCGTTTCTCCTCACGGTCGTGCTCGGTGCGCTGGCGATCGCTCCGGCGGCCGACGCCCACGAGGTCCGCCCCGCCTACCTCGAGATCACCGAAACCGCGCCCGGCCGCTACGCGTTGCTGTGGCGCACACCCGTCCTGTCCGGCATGCGCCTGCCCGTCAGGCTCGAGTTTCCCGCTGGTGTGCGTGACGTGCGCGAGCCGATCGTGCAGGAGCTGACCGACTCGATCCTCGAGCGTCGCTCGATCGACGCCGGCGAGAGCGGCCTGGGTGGCAAGCGGATCGCCTTCGTCGGTTTGCAGGGCACGCTCACCGACGTCCTGGTGCGCGTCGCCATGCTCGACGGCACGCACTCGACCACCATGGTGCGCCCCTCGCGCCCCTGGATCGAGATCACCGCGGCCATGGGGTCGCTCGCCGTGATGCGGACGTACTGGGCGCACGGAGTCGAGCACATTCTCTTCGGCTTCGACCATCTGCTCTTCGTGCTCGCCCTCATGCTGATCGTCGGCAGCCGGCGCCTCCTCTTCGTCACCATCACTGCATTCACCGTGGCGCACTCGATCACCCTGGCCCTCGCGACCCTGAACCTGGTGCACGTGCCCGGGCCTCCGGTGGAGGCGGCCATCGCGCTCAGCATCCTGTTGCTGGCCGTCGAGATCGTCCACCTCGAGCGCGGCGAGATCGGCCTCACCGCGCGCTGGCCGTGGGCCGTGGCCTTCGCATTCGGCCTGCTGCACGGCTTCGGCTTCGCCAGCGCGCTGGCGGATCTCGGACTGCCGTCCGGCGACGTCCCGCTGGCGCTCTTTGGTTTCAACCTCGGCGTCGAATGCGGCCAGCTCGCGTTCGTCGCCGTGGTTTTCTCCCTCTCGCGCAGTGCGCAGCGGCTTGCGTCCGGTGCCCGTATGGCGCCGCGCGCGTTCCGCACCGCGCCGTATGTCATCGGCGGCCTCGCCGCGTTCTGGTTTTTTCAGCGCCTCGCGACATTCTGACCGCCGCGCTCCGTGGCTCGTTTCGGTCTGACCCTACTTGCCCGATTTCGCCACCCGTCGCCCGAGCCCGGCGGCGCCGCGCAGGCGAGCGGCGAGGAAGTCGACAAACGTGCGGACGCGGCGCGGCACGTGCCGCCCGCTCGGCAGCACGGCGTGGGCAGAGAAGGTCGGCAGACGCTCGCGCGGCAGCACCGGCGCCAGCGTGCCGGCGCGAAAGTCGTCGGCGACCAGATAGGACGGCAACGCGGCGATGCCGAGTCCGCAGCGCGCCGATTCGTGCAGCATCCCGAGATCGTCGCTGACCAGACAGGCGGGTACGTCCACAACCTGCCGGCGCGGTCCGAGGAACACCCAGCGCCGGCGGAGACCGAACGTTTCGGTCACCAGGCATCGTCGCGTCGCGAGCTCGGCGGGGTTCGCCAGTGTCCCATGACGAGCGAGATAGGCGGGCGCGGCGCACAGGACGAACTGCTCGCGCGACAGCAGTCGGCACGCCAGGGTCGAGTCCGGCAGCGGCCCCAGCCGCACGACCAGGTCGAGCGGCTCACCGACGACGTCGGCACGCGCACCGGTGAGGACCATCTCCAGGCGGAGGTCCGGAAACGCCGCGAGGAACTCCGGCACGAGCGGCGCGATGCGCGCCCGCGCATACGTCGGAGGCGCGGAGAGACGCAGGGCCCCGCGCATCTCCCGGTTCGTCTCCGCCACGGCGGCGTCGGCCTCGCGCGCCAGGGCGATGATCGCAGTGCAGCGCTCGAAGTACGCCTGCCCGGCGGCCGTGAGGCGAATCTTGCGCGTCGTGCGCTCGAGCAGCCGCGCCCCCAGGCGCGTCTCGAGCGCCGCCAGCTGCCGGCTCACGGTCGGCTGCGATCGCGCCAGACGCTGCGCGGCCGCGGAGAGGCTCCCGGCCTCCACCACCGCGACGAACATCTCGATGTCCTGGATGCCGGCCACGCGCGGAGTATTCATACGTTCACCGCATTACTCAAATGCGTCTCGACGGATTGCCCCGGCCCGCCGCATGCGGCATCGAAGCGCCATGACGACACACATCCGCGTCAGCGAGAGCTCGGCGGGCGTCGCGACGATCACGCTGGCCCGCCCGGAGAAGAAGAACGCCCTGTCGATCGCCCTGCGCGACGAGGTGAGCGACGCCATCGATGCCCTCGGGCGCGACACGGCCGTCAAGGCGATCGCCATCACCGGCGCCGGCGATGTCTTCTCCGCCGGCTTCGACCTCAAGGAGTTCCGCAACCTCGGCGACCAGGAACACGCTCGACGGCTGTGGGACTCGAGCGACCGATTCCACCACGCGGTGCTGGCCTGCCCACTGCCGACGATCGCAGCCGTCAACGGCCCGGCGCTGGCGGGGGGATTCGATCTCGCGGTCCTGTGCGATCTCCGCATCGCCGCCACGACCGCGTCGTTCGCGCATCCCGAGATCGCCTTCGGCGACCTCGTCTACGGACCGCTGCACGAGCTGGTCGGCGGCGCGGTGGCGCGCGAGCTCGCGCTCACGGGCCGGACGATCGGCGCGGCGGAAGCGCTCGCCTTGCACCTCGTCTCGGCGGTCGTGCCGCCGGCCGAGCTGCCCGCCGCGGTGGAGCGCTGGACCGCGCAGATCCTTCAGGCGCCGCGCGAGCTGCTGCTGCGCACCAAGCAGAAGATCATCCGGCGTTCGGGCGCGCACCCAGCCGCGACGCTGGATCTCTGACGGCGCCACACGCGCCGGCTTTGCCCGGCACCTCGCGAAAGAAGTTCCTCTCCCTCCGGGAGAGGAACCAGAAGGAGCGCCCCCAAGCTGGGAAAACCACGAAGCGCGCGCGACCAACTACTATTCCTGCCGTTTTGGCGCGAGCAGGCGCTGCACGCCTTCAACGACGGCGGACGGCTTGGGCAGGAACTCCGTCACCTCGATCTCCGCAAGACCGCGCGCGACGAACGGGTCGTCCTTCATGATCTGCTCGATGCCGGCGCGGCTCTCGCCACAGGCCAGGATGATTCCCCCATTGCGCGGCACCTTGCGGCCCCAGGCGATGAATACTCCCGCTTTGCGCTGCGTCTCCAGGAAGGCGACGTGGGATCGCATCGCAGCGTCGATCGCGCTCAGCGGTGCGACATAGTGCAAGGAGACGACGAACCAGCTCATGGCGCGGACGATAACGATGCAGGCGCACGGCGCGCAAGCGGGGTTCTACGCCAAAGACTTGAGGCCCCTGCCCTGTTCTGGTTGATACGACGCGTGCCCCCCTGGCTCGACGTGCACCCGCGAAGGCGGTCGTTCGATCCGGCGATCGTCGGCGCGGCGTTGGCGGTGGCGTTTGCGCTCTGGGAGATGCCCTTCTCGAGCTTCATGGCCGACGACTTCATCCAGCTCGGCATCCTCGAGCGGGTCTTGCCAATCAGCGGGGTCGTACCCTTCGGCCTCTACACATTCGCCGGCAGCCCGCAGGATATCCAATCGCTGAAGGACGCGGGTGCGATTCCCTGGTTCTTCGATCCGGGCTTCCGCATGGCGTTCTTCCGCCCGCTCAGCTCGGCCTCGTTGGTGCTGGATCACGCCCTCTTCG
Organism: uncultured Binatia bacterium (SeqCode); assembly: GCA_964455095.1. Lineage (GTDB taxonomy): Bacteria > Desulfobacterota > Binatia > HRBIN30 > CADEER01 > CAYVUV01. The sequence continues at coordinate 23,242 of CAYVUV010000202.1, read as the reverse complement.
GCCTCCATCCGATCGGCTACCATATCCACGTCACCCTCTGGTCTCTCGTCCTTGTCGTGTGCGTTGCGAAGCTGTACCAGCTGGTGTTGCGCCCCGGCGCGACCCTGGCGCTGGTGCTCTTCACCATCGCCAGCTTTCACAGCTGGCTCTGCTGGACCGCCACCCGCCATATCGTCCTCGCCGCCGCCCTCGGCATGCTCGCGCTCTACAGCCACCTGCAGTGGCGCGAGGCTGGCTGGCGTCCGGGCCGGATCCTGTCTGTCCTCGGCTTCGCGCTCTCTCTCGGCGCCAGCGAAGCGGCACTCGGGGTCATCGCCTACCTCTTCGCGTACGAGGCGTGCGGCGCCCGCGGCAGCGCGCGGAGCCGGGTCCGGGCGACGCTGCCAGTTGTGGGCCTCGTCGCGGCGTATGTGTTGATGTATCGACTCGCCGGCCTGGGCGCCTCGATTGGCAGCGACTACCTCGACCCATTGCGCTCTCCCTATGCGTATCTCACTCAGATCCCGGGGCGCGTGGTCTTCCTGATCGGTGCGATGCTGATCGGCGGACACGCCGATCTCTGGGTGCTGCGTCCGGACTTCAGACCGGCAATGATCCTGGTGGCAGCCGCGATCACACTCCTCGGCGGCCTGACGCTGCGCGCGACGTGGTCCGTCGCCTCGACGGCCGAACGACGCGCCACTGGTTGGTTGGCGGTCGGGGCGGTGTTGTCGTCCATCCCCTTTGCCGGCTCGCCGATGGGTTCGCGCTGCATCATCGTCCCTTGGATCGGCGGAGCGGCCGCTGTCGCGCTGATACTGCGCTGCTGGTGGACGACATTGCGACAGCGACCGGGGCTCTCCAACCGATTGGTCGGCGCCGTGTGCTGGGGCCTCGCCGCGATTCACCTGGTGCTGGCTCCGGCGCAGCGGCTCGCCGGCCCGCCGATGCTGCGGCAGTTGATGTACCGCGACGTCGCTCAGGCAATGGAAGACCCGTTGTTGAGCCGCGCGCGGTTGTCGGGGCGCACACTCGTCCTCCTCAACACGCCCGACCTGCGCATCGGCTTGCAGGGATACTTCTTCCGCAAGCTCTATCGCCTGCCAATGCCGGCCGCGTGGCGGGTGCTCTCCTGGGCACCGTGCGCGCACCGCTTTCGCCGCACCGCGGTGGACACGATCGAGATGGAGCTGCGGGGTGGAGAGCTGCAGGCTCCCTACCTCGCACGCGACCAGATCGTCGAGTTGGCGGACATGCGGGCGACGGTCATTGACGTCGGCCGCTACGGACCGACCCGCGTGGCGTTCCGCTTCGATCGCTCCCTCGACGATCCGAGCCTCGTGTTCCTGATGTGGAAAGACGGGCGCTTGCAGGCGGCCGCGGCGCCGGCCGTCGGTGCCACGCTGGACGTGGCCTGGGACGGCGCAGTCCGCCGTTGGTGAGCAATAGCCAACACACACAGCCTGGGGGCTCGACGGCCGCGGCTGGCGTGGTACCATCTGCGTGCACAACTGGATGGGATCGCGCGGCTGCTGACCCAGGCGCCGCGCCGTGGAGGAGCGGATAGCCGCTCGGAGGGCGAGATGCTCGAGCTCATCTGGATCATTCTCATCGGTGCACTGGTCGGCGTCCTAGCGCGGTTCCTCATGCCGGGACCGGACCCCGCTGGCTTCTTCGTCACGGCGCTCATCGGAATGGCCGGAGCGGTCGTTGCGACTTTGCTTGGCCGGGCGCTCGGCCTCTACGGTCCCGGACAGGGTGCGGGCCTCATCGCTTCGGTCCTCGGGGCGATTCTCGTTCTCTTCGCCTTCCGCCGCCTGAGGAAACCTTCCGTGTAGCGCACACGCCGTAAGTGCGATCGCCCTGGAGCGCGACCAGCGATCATCCACCTCGAACAAGGAGTGCAACATGGGCATTCTCGACGAACTGCTCGGTGGCGGACAACGCCAGCGCGACTTCGAAGACTTCTCGAACCGGTATGACAAGGGGCATCCCTCCGAAGGATACTCCGACCAGGAGGTCATCGAACGCTACCGCGAGGTGGCGCACGCCGTCCCGCCCGATGAGTACGCGCAGGCGGCCCAGGAAGCGTTGATGCGGCTGTCGCCCGAGGAGCGGGCGGAATTCGCCAAGATGTTGCAGGAGCGCGCCAAAGCTCGCGGCGTCGCCCTGCCGGGACAGGTTGGGTCGGATCCGAAGGACCTGGGCCGGGTCGTCACCGATCTGCACCGCAAGCCTGGCCAGCTGCGCGACATCCTCGGCGGCGACAGCGCGCCGTCAGGGGCATCGGGCTCCAGCGCGCTGAGCAACGTGCTCGCGTCGCCCCTGGCAAAGGCTGCCCTGGCGGGAATCGCCTCGATGGTCGTCAGGCGCGTCATGCGGGGTTCCGGCCGCTAGAATCGGCTCCCCAGACAGCCAAAGGAGAACGCCATGCCCGACGACAAGCCCAAGCCGAATTTCGGCAACGTCCAAAGCGGCGGCTCATCCACAGCCCCCCCGGCGCCCGCCAGCCCGAAACCGACGACTCCTACGGCCACGCCGACAGCGGCGCGCACCTACACCGTCGTCGCCGGCGATAGCCTGTCGAAGATCGCCAAGAAGTTCTACGGCGACGCCAACAAGTGGAAGCGGATCTTCGAGGCCAATCGCGACACGGTGAAGAATGCCGACCTCATCCACCCCGGGCAGGTCCTCAAGATCCCCGACGCCTGAACGGAAGGAGACGCCATGGTCCACCACGCGTTGCGCATCCGGTCCACCTCGCACCTTGCCGTCCTCGCGCTCTGCATTGCGCTCATCCCGCTGAGCGCGTGCAAGAAATCGGAGGAGGCGCCCGCGCCACAAGTCGCGCCCCAGGCGGTCGCGTTCCGCGTCACGCGCGTCGACGTCGGCAACGCCATCGGCGCCGACAAGAAGGTCACGGCTCCCGGCACATCCTTCAAGCCGACCGACACCATCTACGCCTCGATCTCGAGCGAAGGCGCGGCTCCCAGCGTGGCCCTCTCGGCGCGCTGGACATTTGAAGATGGCCAGCTGGTCAGCGAAGCGACGCAGAACATCGCGCCGACCGGGCCGGCAGTGAGCGAATTCCATATCGCGAAGCCGGACGGCTGGCCGGCGGGCAAGTACAAGCTCGAAGTCGCGGCCAACGGCAAGCCGGCCGGAGCCGCCCAATTCACCGTGACCGACTGATTCGACTGCCTGGCTCCATCCTGGTAGGCGGGATCGCGATGCGGCGCACACGGGTATGAATCGGGCCGTGGGCGCCAGCGGTTGCGGACCCGCCGCGCCAGCCTGACCACCAGTTCGACACTATCGACCTGAAGCCCAGAACCTCACTTCAGAGTCAGCAGGAACGCGACGAGCGCATCGATCTGCTCCGTCGAAAGCGTCATCTTGGGCTTCTTGGAGTTCTCGATCTTCGACTTGGGCGCGGCGAGATAGGCCTTCAACCAGGCCTCGTCTCGCTTGCTGCCTTCATGATCGAGAGGCCCGCCCTTCTTCATATTCTTGCCGCCCTTCCCGGCGATGCTGTGGCACGGCGTACACTTCTTGTCGAAGAACTGTGCCCCGTCCACGGCCCACGCCGAGCCCGCCCAGACCGTCAACAGCACGGCGGCCGCACTGAGTCTCAATCGCATGATTCCCTCCTTTGACCTGGACAGCCCGCCGCGCAGCTCATCCTAACCAGCCGCGAGCCTGACCAGGTCGGTTTCGGTGAGTATGCCGACAAGGCGGCCCTGCTCCACCACGGGCAGGCAACCGACCTTGTGCTCCAACATCAGCCCGGCCGCCTCGCGAATCGTCGCCTCGGGGCCGATGGTGATGACTTCCGTCCGCATCACCTCCTTCACCACCAGCGTCGCCAGGAGCTTGCGCTGCGCGACCTCGCCATATCCCAGCACCGCCGCCAGCGCGCCGCGGAACATGTCGCGTTGGCTGACGATGCCGCACAGTTGCCCGTCACTGTCGAGCACCGGCAGGTGGCGGATGCGCTCCGCCTGCATGAGGTCGTCGACAATCGACAGCTTGTCGTTGCGGCCCAGGGTTCTGACCGCCACCGCCATGATGTCTCGCACTACCTTCGGTTCCATCACACCCTCCCCTGCGTCAGGCCGCCGCCGCCTTTCAAGCGCTCGAGCAGCCGCGTCGCGAGGTCGCGCTGTGGATCGCTCCGGCGCGCCGCGAGCAAGCGGACCAGGCCGCGGTTGACGGCGCACTGCACCTTGGCGCGCACGGCGAGGCAGACCGCTTCGTTGTCCTGCTGGCCCTTCAGTTTCTCGGTCTCGATCACCTTGCCGAACGAGAAATAGAATCGCTGCGGCCGCGGCAGCGGGCCGAAGCCGCGCACGACCGGCGGGATCTCGGAGGGGCGCGGCGCGAAGCGCTCGATCAGCGCCCCGAGCGGCGTGCGGCGCAGCTCCTCATTGTCGATCAGGATCTCGTAGCACTCCTCGGCCCCGACCGCCGCGAAGGGAACGATGGGATAGCCCGATTCCAGCGCCAGTCGGACGAAGCCGATGCGGTTCTTCCAGATGAGGTGGTACTTCTCGCCCTTGTGCTTGAACACCTCGCGCCCGCCGCCGGGGAAGACCAGGATCGACTCGCCCGCGCGCATGAGCGCCCGGCAGGTCTCCGGCGTGCCGTCAACGGCACCGAAGCGGGTGAGCAGGTCGCGCCAGAGCGGCACGCGGAAGTGCAGATGGTCCGCCAGCGAGCGCACGAAGACACCGCACCGGTCGTGCAGGCCGAGGACGAGCAGCGGCACGTCGAGCACGCCCATCAGCGTGTGGTTGCCGACCAGGAGGAACGGCCGTTGCGCGGGAACGTTCTGGACGCCGCGGAACTGCGGTGCCGTCAGCCAGTGCCACGGTTCGAGCAGCAGCTTGACCGCGCCGATCTCGGCCGGCGTCGGGATGTGCCCGATCGCAGCGTTCGGGGCTCGGCGGCCTTTCGAAGTCGGCCGCGACCTGACGGGGCTCTGCACCACAATGATCTCCCGCTTTGCGCCGTCGCAATCTCCCGGCCAGGCGGCTGGCCCACATGACCAAAGCCACGGGAAGTCGAGCCTTCCCAAAAACGGGAAGGGGTCAACCGGCGTTGGGCCCTTCTGGCCGCCCAGGGCGCAGGGCGCAGCCATCGCAACGGGCGGCCGCAGCGGAACCCGGACCCCTGGGCGATCGGTTCAGTCAATCCCTCGATACCGGTGAGCGAGAACGGGCCGGCGAAGGTCCCGCCCATGAAGGCACCGCCGCGCGGCAGCCCATCAGGACCAGCCTGGCCCGCTTCACTGTTTACCGAAGGCAATCACGCCAGGAACCGCAAGCAAGATGACTAGAAGCCGACCCGGACAGCACGAACAGTACTCAGCGAGCCATCAGTCTTGTTGGTCGCCGACGCCGACAGCCTGCCGCCCGAGAGTACCCACGCGCTCGGGTCATCCGCTCGGCTGGTGGAGCTCCAGGCTGAGAAACTGCCGCAGCTGCACGTGAGGACCGTGCACCCCAGAATGCAGTTCGACTGGAACACCGGATCGATCCCCTGCGGGACGTATCTGCTCAGGCTGTGGAGCTCGTTGATGTTCGGCATCCGCCAGTCGGCGTGGCCGGCGAAGCTGGCGCCATTCAACGCGGTGATCTTCGCAAAGCCGGAAGACCACGTGTAGGCCGGTTGGAAGTCGTGGACGGAGCCGTCATAGGACAGCTTCTCCCACATCAAACCGGTCTGGTTGTCGGTGATCGTCCCATCGCCATTGTCCACCAGGCTGGGGGCAATACCCCGCTGAAAATCTCCGTCCTGTCCAAGCGGCGAGCCGGGACATGGACCGAGCGTGCCGGTGCCCTGATCGCATTCGGTGTTTCCCGTCTTCAGAAATAGAATTGGTGGTCGAAGTGTCGCCCCGCTCAAGGCACCGGCGATGTTGTCTCCCTGGGCGTCGAGCGCGCTCTGAATCTGCGCGAGAGACAACGGCGCATCCGGACACGAGGCGGCCGCGTCGGCTGCCTTCAGGTCCGCCTTCTGCCATGCCTCCGCCAGTCCGGTCGCGCACGCCGCGAGGGCGGTCGCGTACTTGGCCGCGTCGGCGTTCAGGATCAGCTTCTTCACCGCATTCTGACGACACAGGGAATACTTGCCGGCCGCGAGGTTCTTACTCGCCTGGCATTTCTGTTCGGGGGTGGGCGCCGCGTGCGCGGCCGAGGCCGCTATCAGCAGTACCAGCGCCACGCTGCAAACACTTCTTCCGCTCATCTCCGCCTCCGTTCGACCGCGCGCGCCCAGACTGTGTGGCCGCGCAGAATCCGCGCGGCCCCGACCGGGTACGAGGTCAGGTGTCACACTGGCACAGGCTTTTGAGTGTTTGTCCATGAATTTCCCCGCCTACCATCCTTCTTTTGGATTTCTGCAGCTGTCGATCTCCTGACCGATCGATCGTCTCTGGGGTAAGGCTCACAACCTCAGATCAAAGGAGATACGACGATGCGATTCCTCATGCTGATGATCCCGAAGGGCTACGAGACGGCGGCGCCGGGAGCGATGCCGGACGCCAAGGCCGTCGAGGCGATGATGAAGTACAACGAAGACCTGCAGAAGGCCGGCGTGCTGCTGGCGCTCGACGGGTTGCACCCGCCGTCGATGGGGGCGCGCGTCTCCTTCCCCGGCGGCAAGCCCACGGTGACCAACGGGCCCTTTCCCGAGGCGCAGGAAGTGGTCGGCGGATACTGGATGATTCAGGTCAAGTCGAAGGAAGAAGCGATCGCATGGGCGTCGCGCTGCCCGGCGTCGGAGAACGAGCTCATCGAGGTGCGCCAGGTGCAGGAGATGGACGACTTCCCCGACGACGTGAAGGAAGCGGCGGCCGGGTTCGTCGAGCTGCAGGCGCAGTCGGGACAGCGCAAGGGCTAAGGAGAAGAGCCCTTCGAGACACCGCGGCGGCTCCTCAGGGCGAGCGGTTGGGGGAGCTGATCTCATCGAGAGCCAGATCCCTCCCCGCTCGGCCTGAGGGCCCGGTCATGGGGCCGCTACGGTCACCGAGTCCGTCGCGATGATCGGCGGCGTGCTGATGTTCTGCTGGAAGCGGCCGACGAAGAAGACGACGGTTCCCGGCGGCACGTTGGCGCGGATGACCGGCGGCATCGTGACCGTGACGGTCTGGCCCGGCGTGATGCTGGGAATGTTCCAGAGGATGCGCGTGCGCGGCGTGCAGCTGTTGGGCGGGGACGCCCCGCAGACTCCCCCGCCGGTGGTGGCCGAGTCCAGAAGCGTGTTGGCTTCGGGCGGGACGATCCCCTCGACGCTAAGGTTCATGAGCGTGCTGGCGCTGTTGTTCGTCACCGCCAGCGAGACGGTCACCGTGCCGCCGGGCAGCACCGGATCCGGTGCCGCGCCGACGGAAAAGACCAGCGCCGGCGTCCCGGCTGTGGTCACCGCCTCGGCGCGCTTGCGGCTCGTCGCGTCGTCGCCATCCTGAATCGTCGCGCGCGCCTGCAGGGGCGTTCCCTCGAGCAGTGAATCGACCACCACGTTGACCTGACGACTGCCCTCTTCGCCGGCGGCGAGCGGGCCGAGCTCCCATTCGACGACGTCGTCCTCGACCTGCACGCCGCCATCGGCGGAGCTGACGAAGAAAGTGCCGGTCGGGAACTGCAGCCGCAACACGGCATCGCTGGCCTCGGTCGCCGCGCGACGCCCGAAGTGCAACGTGTAGGTGAGGATCTGCCCCGGGATGATCGGGTCGGCCGACTCGTTCACGGCCAGATCGAACGGCGTCTGACCGTCGACCACGATGGTGCGGCTGATGACCGAGTCTCTCGATGTCTGTCCCTGGTCGCCGGCGCGAGCATGCAGTCGCAGCAGCGTGCCGTCCGCCGTCGCCGCGCTGACGATCGGCCCGAAGCGAACGGTCGACGACCCGCCCGACGGAATGGGCGACGAGTTCCACCGCGCAATCTCGCGCGGTGCGCATTGCAGCGTGACATTCGAGCATATGGCGCCGTTGGAGAGCGAGGCGAAGAAGGGGTCCGTGCCGCCGGGCATGAAGACATCGAGTCGGGCGCCGCTGATGTTCGCGGCGCCGGTATTGGTGACGGTCAGCTGGGTTTCCAGAACCTCGCCGCGGCGCACCGGGTCGGGATGCACGAGGGCCGACAGCAACATTGGCGAGCCGAGCGCGACGCGTGTCAGCGTGCGCGCGCGTTGCTCCGCCAGCGTGTTGTTCGTATCGCGCAGCACCGCTTCCGCGGCGAGGACCGTTGCCGGCTGTGCACCGGCGTCGACCTGCACGGTCACCTCCCGCGTCACGACCGCGTTCGATGCCACGGCCGCGAGCGGCCACTGCACCATCCCGAGCGTGACGATGCCCCCGTCTCTGACCTCGGTGACCGACACTTCGGCAGGGAGCGCGAGCTCGAGCACGCCGTCGACCGGATTGGGATCGGTCGGCCGGTGCCGCGCGGTCAAGCGATAGGTGTACGTCTCCGCCGGAGCGACGGGATCGCGCTCGTCGTCGAGGAAGAGCTCCCAGATGGAGTCCGCATCGACGCGCACCGCCCGCCGCGCCGAAGCGACGTACGACTTCTGCAGGTTGGCCAGGCGGGCCTGGATCTGGATGAGCGAGCCGCTTTGGGTCGCCGCGCTGACGATGGGGTCGGCGCGCACGGTGACGCCGTCGCGCGGCGGCACCACCAATGTCCATTGCACGCGCGCGCGGCGCTCGCACGGGCTGCCGGGCGTGAACGGCCCGCAGACCCCGCCGCCCGTGACGTTGCCGTCCGTAAAGGTATCGACCAGATCGGGGACGACGAGCTCGAGCGTGGCGGTCCGGGCTGTGTTCGCCGGGTTGGTCACGGTCATCGCCACTTCGACGTGCTGGCCCGGACGAGCGGGGTTCGGGTTGGTCTCGATCTCGACCTGGAGGGGCGGGGCAGCCTGGACCCAGGTCACCGCGTTGGCGCGCTTCACGCCGGTCCCGTCGCGGCGCTGAATGCTCGCCTGGGCGACGAGCAACGAGCCCTCGTGCAGGTCCTCGTCGACCATCACCGTAAAGCGGCGAATGCCACCGTCGCCGGTGCTGAGGGTACCGACATCCCATTCGATGTCGCCGCCCGCGGTCGGCGCGCCGCCGTCGGTCGCACCGACGAAGCTGGTCCCCGCGGGCGGGTGAACCCGCAACACCGTATCCGCCTGGTTGACCACGGCCCGATAGCCATAGGCGACCGTGTAGGTGAGCAAATCTCCGGGGGCGACCGGGTCGCGCTCCTGATTGATGGCGAGGTCGAACGGGAACGCAATGCTCGACTGCACCACCGCCGTGTAGGTGCTCATGGCGGACAGGCCTGACGCGCCGGCGATGCCGGTGAACGTCAGCAGGGTCCCGTTCGGCGTGCCGGGCGCGACGATCGGCGGGACGCGCAGCGTGATGCCCTCGCCCGGCGCCAGGTTGCCGATGAAGTTCCAGGTGATGGTGCCGCCCGGTTCGCAGTTTTGCAGCTGATTGGGGCCGCAGCGGCCGGTGCCGGATGCCAGCGTATCGAGAAACGGCTGGATCGACTGCGGCAGTGCCATCTCAAGCGTGATCGGTCCGATCGTCCCCCCGCCGGTGTTCGTGACGGTGAAGCTGACTTCGACGGTCTCACCGGGGCGGACCGGATCGGGATTCACCTCGATGGCGAGGTTCAGCGGCGGCAGCGTCGCGGTCGGCGTGTTGGTCACCGTCGGTGTGCGCGTCGCCGTCGCGGTCGGTGTGACGGTGAACGTGTGCGTTGCCGTGGGTGTCGCAGTCGGGGTCGACGTCGCGGTCGGGGTTCGCGTCGGCGTGTTGGTCGGCGTGTTGGTCGGCGTGGCCGTCGGCGTCGGCGTCCGCGTCGGCGTGGTCGTCGGCGTCCGCGTCGGCGTCGCCGTCGGCGTGATGGTCGGGGTCTGCGTCGCGGTCGGCGTTCGAGTCGCCGTATGGCTCGGCGTGGGCGTGAAGCGGCGGATGTCGACCGCCTGCACCACGGTGGGATTCTGGCCCGCGGTGGTTGCCGCCAGTTGCGCGGCCGCCTCGAAGCTGAGCCCCGTGAAGTCGAGGCCGGCCAGGGCTGTCCGGATGATGCCGAACAAATCGACCAGACCGACGTCGCTGAACACATCGAGCCCGGTCAGGGCGAAAAAGCGGGCGACGCCCTCGCTGATCGGATCGATGTCGAGATCGTCGATCGCGCCGCCGATGACGGACGGCGCAAACAGCAGCGACCGGTAGCTGAAGCCGGTCTGGATCTCGGACTCCAGCAGCAGCAAGCCATTGGCGATAGCCCCATCGCGCACGCCCAGGGAGAAGCGGCCGTCCGCCCCGATGAGGCTGCTCAGCAGCTCGCGGCGAGCCGTCGGATCAAACAAACAGCGGGCCCGGTTGGTGCACAAAGAGACACGGATGACCGATCCGGGCGCGCAGGCCACCAGACCCGAAGCCCCGGGCCGCCGGCACAGCCCTCGAAAGGACGTCGGGCATCCGTGCAGCGACGCGTCGACGCCGGCGACCAGCTCGTCGATGCTCACGGCGGCACTGAGATTGGGGTCGAAGGCACGGCAATTCGATACCGGCTGGCTGCCCAGCCCGATCGTGACGCCGCGGATCAGCTCGTCGACGCTCACCTGCCGGTTGCCGTTGCAGTCGCCGACACAGCTCGACACCTGAGCGGCCGCCCTGCCGGCCAGGCACGCCGTGAGTACCAGCGCCGTCAGCACGAGTCGAGACGAGAGAGTCCGAGATGTCGATGCCTTGTCCTTGCGATTCACGGTTATTCCTTCCCAAAACCACTGACGTTTCGCGGCGCGCCGAAATCGGCCGCGGCCGCCAGCGCATATGACTTTCCCGCCGGGAATGGAAGATGGGTCTTCCGACGCAACTGCACCAAGTCGCAGCTTCGACCCTCGTTCACGCCCTCCCCAGCCTCGGCTATAAGGAAGGCAGGCCCGCCGCAGCCTCCCCGCGAGGCGAACGCGGCAGTACCGGGCCTGAATCAGCGAACCGGGTGACGTATGGCGATGCAGACCTTTCTGACCAGACACCGCAAGGAGATCATCGAAAGGACTCGTGCGAAACTCGTCGAGCGGGTCGCGCCGCGACCGACCGCGATCGAGATCGACGAGGGAGTTCCGCTCTTCCTGGACCAGCTCATCGCCACCCTGGAAAGCCCGTCCCCTTCCGACGACGCCGACATCGGCCGGGGAGCCACCCAGCACGGCGGCAATCTGCTGCAGAGGGGATTCACCATTGGCCAGGTCGTGCACGACTACGGCGGTCTGTGCCAGGCCATTACCGAGCTCGCCGTCGACCTGGACGCGCCCATCAGCTCGGCTGACTTTCATACCTTCAATCGCTGTCTCGACGACGCCATTGCCCAGGCGGTCACCGAATACAGTCGCCAACGGGAAGAGACCGCCTCCCACCAGGCCCTCGAGCGCCTGGGGTTCTTCGCCCACGAGCTGCGCAACGCCTTGAATACGGCGACCATTGCCTTCGCGGCGCTGCGCTCGGGAAGCGTCGGAACCAGCGGAAGCACCAGCGCGCTCGTCGATCGCAGCTTCCGCCGCATGCGCGACCTCGTCGACCGCTCGCTGGCGGAAGTGCGCCTCCAGGCCGGTCTCGTGCGACGCGAGCCGGTGGTGGTCGCCGCGCTCATCGAAGAGGTCGCCATCATCGCCGCCATCGAGGCGACGAACCGCGGCATCCAGCTGACCATTCCCCCGGTGGAGTACGGGGTCATGGTCAGCGCCGACGCGCAGATCCTCGCCGCCGCATTGGTGAACTTGCTGCAAAACGCCTTCAAGTTCACGCGCCCCCAGAGTCACGTCTCGCTCAACACACGCGTCAGCCCCGATCGCGTCTGGATAGACGTTGCCGACGAGTGCGGCGGCCTCCCGTCGGGAGCCGGCGAGGATCTCTTTGGCGCCTTCGAGCAACGCGGCCGCGACCGGAGCGGTCTCGGTCTGGGGCTCGCCATCAGCCGTCGCTGCGTCGAACAAAACGGCGGCGAGTTGCGCGTGCGCGACGTGCCGGGGAGCGGCTGCGTCTTCACCGTCGATCTGCCCCGCTTGGCCTGAGACCGGCTGGATTCTCTCCGGAGCTCGGGGTCCCCCCTTTGACAAAGGCGGGTCAGGGGGATTTTCTGAGCTCGATCACTCGGAAGATCCCCCTCAATCGACCTTTGCCAACGGGGGAACCCAGAGCCAATACGAGGACGCAGTGGCCGACACCTGGAAGCGCAATCCCGACATTCTCGTCACCGACCTCGACAGCGAGCTCGTCCTCCTTCATCCGAAGACGCGGGCACTGTTCACGTTGAACGAGACGGGCCGAGCGATCTGGGACCTGCTCGCCACCGAGACCGAGCTCGACCGCGCGGCGGCCGCGCTCACCGCGACCTTCGAAGTCGACGACGATACGGCTCGCGCGCACGCGTTGCAGCTCTTGTCCGAATTGGCTGACGCCGGGCTGATCGACAAGTCCTGACGGCCGATGGATTCCGAGTTCCTGGGTCGTCGGATTCGCTGCGTCGACGTCGATTCGACCACTCGACGAAGGATCGGCGAGAACTGGCTGAAGTCGGTCGCGCTTGCGACCCATCGCGGAAGGCCGCCTCAGCCGGCAGACTTCTCGATCACGATCTCGGCGCGGGAGACGCCCACGCCGCGCCACATTCGCGATCGCGATGCCGAGATCGGCCCCTGGGGCACCAAACACATTCTGCTCGGAAACGACGAGTTCTGGATCCTCGAGGCCAGCGATCACGAGTCGAGCGCCGTACATGCACGGCTCGGGGACGGTACGGCAACCCTCGAACTGCACGGTACGCCCTTTGTCGGCGGGATGGCGTTGTTTGCCGCCTTCGGCGAAGCCATGGCCAGTTCGGGCGTGCTCTATCTGCACGCCGCCGCCATCCATCGCGATGGCAGAACCCTCGCCTTGCTCGGCCCGAGCGGTCGAGGAAAATCGACGACCTTGCTGCGCGCCATCGCAGCGGGGTGGCAGCCGATCGCCGAGGACGGCTGCTGGCTCGAGGTCGAGACGATGACCTTGCTGCCCGCCGACGAGTCCCTCCGCTTGCGTCCGGGCAGCCTCGAGTTGCTGCAAGCGATCCGACCGGAGCTTCTCGCCGGGGCCCGCCATCCGGAGCGGCTGGAAATCCCGCTGGAGAAACTCGGCCCGCGCGTTCTGACATCCACTCTCACCGACCTCGTCTACCTGGAACGCAGCGAAGCCGGTCAACCCGCGTGGCACCCCCTGTCTCCGGCGCGCACCGTGATGGCACTGCACGAGTCGGTGGGCATCCCGCACACCGCGCGCGTCGGCGCGGCACAGACGCGCGCGTTCGGCGCCATCGTCCGGCAAACGACCAACTCGACGCTGCGGATGGGAGCGATCACGAGCCCATTCCCCGCCGCGCCGCCGGCCGACCGTGCGGTGCCCTAAAGCCTCAGCTGGCGCTGTTTCTGGTTCTCGAAGCGCAGCTGCTCGCGGAACGCCGCCAGTCGCTCGCACCCGTCAGGCGTTTCGAGGGGCACGTCGCCGACCAGCACCCAGGCATGTCCGACGAGACCCGACTCGACCCGGCGAACGCCGCTGACGAAGACGGCCGGATACCCGTGGCGCGATAGCAGCGCAAACAGCGCCAGCGACCTCGGGACGCATGCGTCCCGGGGCGGGCCCACGAGCCGCAGCGCGGCGTCGACGCCGCGCCGCAGCGACTCGGCGGGAGGTTGTCGCGATCGTGCCGGGCGCGGCGCGATGTCGTGCTCGGCGAGCAACTGCTGCAGGTCGCGCGTTCGCCGCAGCGCCACGCGCGCCCGAATGACCGACGGCAGTGCGCGGAGCGCCAGGGCGAGCGATTCCACCCTCCGCAAAAGACGCGACGACACGCGGTGTCCTTCAGGCGCCGTCCGAGAGGGGCCGACGCGGGCGAATGTCCACCGCCAACCGACTGCTCGGCGCCCAGTGCCGGTGCGCGCTCAGCTCGCGCGGGCCATCCGCGACCACGCTCCAGTCGAAATTGCGCGTCAGCTCGGCGATGAAGACCCGCGCCATCGCGCGGGTCAGAATCTCCCCCGTACACGAACGGCTGCCGATGCCGAACGGCGAGAAGGCCTCGCGGTCGTATCGGTTGGCGAGGAAGCGGTCGGGATTGAAACGATCCGGGTCCTCGAACTTCTTCGCATCGCGATGCGCCTCGTGCACACAAACGCGGATCATCCAGTGCGCGGGAATGACGAATCCGTCCAGACGGATGTCGTGCTTGGCGCGGCTGAGCACATACTCGCTCTGCTCGAGTCGGAGGGTCTCCGAGACGATCCGATCGCTGAGATCGACGTCGTTCCCCGGAACCTCTCGCAGCCGAGCGACCCAGGCCGGGTTGTCACTGAGCAGTTTCAACATCCAGATCAGCAGGCCGGCGACGTCCTCACGGGTCGAGATTGCGGTGAAGATGAGATTGCGCAGCGTGAACAGATCGGCGAGCGCGCCCGGCGAAACGCGCGCGTACTCTCCGGCGACGCTGGTGAAAGCCGCGACATCCCGGCCCGGCTCACTCGCGCCGCGAATGAGCGCCTGGAGACGCGCCAGCCTGGCGAGCACCGCCTCGTCCGTCCGCGCGCGCGGCTGATACACGTCCAGGTCGGAAAAGATCGAGCCCACCTCCTGGAACTCCTGCGTCTCGTCACTGATGCCGAAGAGCAGACGCGACCAGGTCGCCAGCACCATCGCGCGGATGTGGTCGCGCGGCGCGACCGCGCGACCAGACTCTGCGCACTTCCGCGCCATGCGCTCCAGCTCCGCCCGCACCGTCGTCGCCATGATCGCTTCCGACGCGCGAACGAATCGCGGCGACAGCGCGCGCGAGAACTCGGCCCGCCGATCGGCGTGCGCGGAACCTTCGGTCCAACGGATCATGCTCCCGGGCACGAAGCGGTTGAAGGGCGCCGGGACCTGCGTGAGCTCGGCCTCGTGCTCGCGGTACAAACGCGCCGCGAGTCCCAGATCGGCGATGCAAATCATCGGTTCACGGCCGTAATTCGCCTTGAACACCGGGCCATACTGCCGCATCGAGCGCAGCAGATAGTCCGGATCCGCGATCGGTGCGTGCCCCACTCCAACCGAACCCGGTGGCCAGTTGCGCTCCCTGCCCCATGTCGAACGCGAGCGCCAAGCCAGCGCCAGTGCCGTTGCCGCAAAGACCGACAGGACGGCAGCGAACGCCGCCCAGTGGACCGCACCGGCGACCGCGAGCAGAGCCGCATCCGC
Source organism: uncultured Binatia bacterium (SeqCode) (assembly GCA_964455095.1). GTDB lineage: Bacteria > Desulfobacterota > Binatia > HRBIN30 > CADEER01 > CAYVUV01. The sequence continues at coordinate 7,989 of CAYVUV010000202.1, read as the reverse complement.
CAGCAGGAGCCGAGCCCTGGACTTGCCGTACCAGGGGTAGGCGCGCTCGAGATCCCGACTCCGGATCGCCCGCAGGGACACCAACGGTTGCGCCCCGGTGCGCACCATCGCCGGCACCCAGTACCGAAGGGCCGCCAGGCGGCGAATGGCAGGCGGGAGACGCCCTTTCCAAGTAGCCCGGTCAGCGCCCGAAAAAGCCAGCATCGTCAAGCTACGCGGTCTCGACAGATTCAGACGATCCGGGTATACGCTGCGCATGGATGAGATGGAAGTCGAGGACTCCGGCGAATCACAGAGCAACGCAACGGCGCGCAAACGCCCCTACACGGCGCCCGTTCTCGAACGCCACGACGAGTGGCACCTGGTCACCGGACTGAACCCCTCCATTGTGTAGGCCCGGTTGGCGTCGCTGGCGGCCTCGGCGAGTCCAGTAGGACGTCGGTCTCTCGGCACCGCACCTCGGCTCGTGGATCTGGATGGTCGACTGGCTGACTGTGCTCGCCCACCTCGAGCGGCGCCACCTCCCCGCCGTTCTCGTCACCGTCACCTCGGTCGCCGGCTCAGCACCGCGCGAGCCCGGGGCTCGCATGATCGTGACTGCCTCCGAGCTCCACGGCAGCATCGGCGGCGGCCGCCTCGAGCACGATGCCGTTGAGCTCGCCCGTGCGATGCTCGCGGCCGGCGACGCCGTAGCCACCCGGCGCATCGCACTCGGACCACAGCTCGGGCAGTGCTGCGGGGGCGTCGTCGACCTGGTCTTCGAACGCGTCGACGACACGGCCTGGTGTGCGGCGGTCGAGAAGCATGTCGGCGCCGGGCTCGCCTGCGTCATCGCCACGGTTCTCGACGCCGGCAGCGCGGAGTGTCCGCCCGTCGGCGCGAAGCTGGTCGTCACGGAGTCGGGGGCGACCGGCAACTGGGGCGACGCGCCGCTCGAAGCGGAGGTGGTTCGCACCGTCCGCCGTCTTCTCGACGACGGGCGGGGCACGACGACGATCCGCGTCGCTGGGCGTGCGGTCCTCCTCGATCCGGTCATCCGCGAACCCCCGATCGTGGTCTTCGGCGCTGGCCATGTCGGGCGCGCCCTGGTCTCGGTCCTCGGCGTCCTGCCGTGTCCGGTGCTGTGGATCGACGGTCGCGCGGCACAGTTCCCACCTGCCCTCCCCGCCAACGTCTCGGCCGAGGTCTCCGACGCCCCGGAGCTCGAGGTGGGGGCCGCGCCGGCCGGCAGCCACTTCGTCGTCATGACTCACAGTCACCAGCTCGACCTGGCAATCTGTGAGCGCATCCTGCGCCGCGGCGATTTCGCCTACTTCGGGCTCATCGGGTCGGCCGCGAAGCGGCGGCGCTTCGAGCGCAGACTCCAGCTGCGCGGAATCGCCGCGGACGCCCTGGCCCGCATGCACTGTCCCATCGGCATCCCGGCTCTGCACGGCAAGCACCCCGGCGAGATCGCGATAGCCGTAGCCGCCGAGCTGCAACAGGTGCGCAGCTACCGTGCAACGGCCGCGCTTTCAAGTGCCCTCGGCGCCAAGTCCCGCATCGCCTGAGGACGCCGTCCTCACCCCGCGCCGTAATCGCGCAGGTCTTCCAGCGTGTCGAAGTCGCGCAACACACCGGGGTCGTCGACAGCCACCTCGCGCACACGGGTCGGATCGCGCCGCACGACCACGCGCGCGCTCTCGGAGTCGGGTGTGGCGAGGATCTCGGCCCAGACGGAGCGCATGAACACGATCGGATGTCCGCGCCGCCCCGCATAGCTCGGCACGAGGATCGGCGCCGGGTCATTGCGCGCCGCATCCACGAGGGCCGCCACCGTAGCGGGCGCGACGAGGGCGTGATCGACGAGGGCCACTACCACGCCCTCCACTTCGGGCGCGACCGTCAGTATTTCCTCTAGCCCAAGCTGGAGCGACGAGAGCTGCCCGCGTTCGGGCGCGGGGTTCAAGACCACGCGCGCCCCACTGTCGCGCGGCAACGCCTCGATGACCGCCGGCCGATGCGCGCCGGCGACGACGACGATCGGAGCGAGGCGCGCCGCGATGAGTCCCTCGAGCACGCGTTCGACAAACGTCGCGCCGCCGATCCGCAGCGCCGCCTTGGGCGCTCCCATCCGACGCGAGGCCCCCGCGGCGAGCACCAGGCCGGCAAATGGTGGTAGCCGATTCACCGGCGGCGCCCCGGTGTGGGCCGCTGCGTCGGTTGCAACGCCGCGAGCATCCGCTCAGGGAGCACCGGAATCTCGTCGACCCACACCCCGGTCGCGCTGTGGATCGCCGCGGTGATCGCCGGGACGACCGGTATCATCGTAATCTCACCGATGCCGCGGGCCCCGTACGGCCCGGCGGGGTCGGCCCCTTCGAGCGCTATGGTCTCGATGACCGGAACGGCATCCACCGCCGTGGGCAGATTGCAACCCGCCAGGCTGCCGATGATCGGCAACCCGGCGCGCAACGGGAAGTGCTCCTGCAGCGCATAGCCCTGCCCCATCACCACGCCACCTTCCACCTGCCCGGCGAGCAGCTGCGGATTGATCACGCGACCGGCGTCGAGCGCGTTCACGACGCGCACGAGGCGCACCTGACCCGTCGCCGTGTCGACGCCCACGTCGGCCGCGCAACTGCTCCATGCGTAGGCGAACGAGTGCCGCGTCGGCGCCGCCCGATCGAGCGGATCGGTCGACGGCGCATGGTACGTGAAGGTCGCCGAGACGCCCTCCGCCGGCAGCCTCTTCCACCCGCCCACAGCGTCAATCGCCCGGCGCGCCTCCTCGCAGGCCAGTCGCACCGCGTTCCCCGACACGAAGGTCTGGTGCGACGCCGACGCGCTGCCCGCCTCGGGCACTTGTGCGGTGTCGCGCCACTCGACATGCACCTTCTCCGGGGCGATGGCGAGGGCTTGCGCCGCGATCTGCGCCAGCACCGTCTCCGCCCCCTGGCCGACCTCCGCCGCCCCGACCCGCACCGCCGCCCCGCCCCTGGTAACCGTGACGCTGGCTGTCGCGTGGTCGTCGAAGCCGAAGCTGAACCCGACGTTCTTGAGCGCGCTCGCCAGGCCGCGCCCCCAACGCCAGTCACCGCGCGCGCGCGGCAACGGCCGTCGCCGCGCGCGCGCCGTCGCGGCCGACAGGGTCCGTTTGAGACCCGCGCAGGCCACCACCGTGGGACCGGTGCCGATCTGCCCGCCCTCGCGGACGAAATTCCGCCGTCGAATCGCGCTGGGCGCGATCCCGAGCGCATCGGCGAGCTTGTTCATCTGTTGCTCCATCGCGAACGTCACCTGGTTCACGCCGAAGCCGCGAAAGGCACAGGTGTACGGATTGTTGGTGTAGACCGCGCGGCCGGTGATCCGCACGTGCTCGAGCGCGTACGGGCCACACGCCTGGGACATCGCGTTGGCGAGCACGGCAGCCGAGGTGCTCGCGTAGCACCCGGCGTCGGCCAACAGGTCGATGCGCGCCGCCACCAGCTGCCCGCGACGGTCGGCGCCGAGGGCGTGGCGGATGCGAAACGGATGGCGCTTGCCGTGCCCGCGCATCGACTCGGCGCGATCCCAGACCATGCGCACGGGCGCGTTCAGCGCGCGCGCCGCGAGCAGCAGGAGAATCTGCAGCGAGACGTCTTCACGTCCGCCAAAGGCGCCCCCGATCGTCTGCTGAACGAGCCGCAGCGCCGCGACGGGTTCCCCCAGCGCCAGGGCGGCCTGACGCAGGTCCTGCTGCGGCCACTGCGTCGCCACGTAGAGCGTCAAGCCGCCATCGCCGCCAGGCTCTGCCAGCCCCGCTTCCGGTGCCAGGAACGCATGCTCGACAAAGCCGGTGCGGTACTCCGCCTCGATCACCTGCGCCGCGCGGCGCAGTGCGGCGTCGACCTCGCCGCGCGCCAGCACCTGTTCGGCGACCAGGTTCGGATGCCAGCCGGTCGCCGCCCGCTCGGGATGCACGATCGGCGCGTCCGGATCGCAGGCGTGGTGCGGGTCGACGAGCGGCGGCTCGACGGACAGCTCCAATCCGACACGACGGGCGCCGTCGCGGGCCGCTTCCTCGCTCCGGCCGACCACCAGCGCCAGCACGTCGGATGCCCCGCGCACGCGATCCGCGACCAGCACCTCCTGGTCGGGTTCGATCAGGCCGAAGCGATTGGTCCCGCGCACGTCGCGCGCAGTGAGCACGCGCACGACCCCCGGCACGGCGAGGGCCGGCGCCGCGTCGATGCGCCGGATCCGCGCCCGCGCGACGGGCGCGCGCACCGTCGCGAGGTGCAGACATCCCGGTGGAATCCCAAGGTCTTGCGGATAGATCGCCGCACCGGTGGTCTTCGCGGCGGCGTCCGTGCGCGTCTGGCTCCGCCCCACGGCGGCGCCGTGCGCCCGCTCAGCCCTTGGCGCCACGTCCCCGCCCCGCGCGCTGCACGGCGCGCACGATCTTCGTGTATCCGGTGCAACGGCAGAGGTTCCCGGCCAGCCCGGCTCGAATCGTCGCGCTGGAAGCGCGCGCCGGCAGCCGGCTCGCGGCGAGGATCATTCCCGGCGTGCAGAAGCCGCACTGGAGCGCCGCCTCGTCGGCAAACGCGCGCCGCAGCCGTCGCAACCCCGCGTCCTTTTGATCCTCGATCGTCGTCACCGAGCGGCCGTCGACCTCCGCCGCAAGAACCAGGCAGGCTACGGTCGCCACACCGTCGATCAGAACCGTGCAGGCGCCGCACTCGCCGACATTGCATCCTTCCTTCGTGCCGGTCAGACCGAGGCGCGAACGCAGCAAACCGAGCAGCGTCGTCGATGCCGCAACTCGCTCGCGGCGCACGCGGCCGTTGACCGCGACCGACACCGTCACCGTCGCCCCTCGCCTCATCGCCGCTCCACGCGCGCCACGGCCCGGCGTAACAACGTCTCGGCCAGCCCGAACCGATAGCTCTCGCTGGCCAGTGCGTCCGCCGGCGGACAGCACTCCGCCGCGAGTGCGGTGGCGAGGGACCGGTTGTCGCCGACGGATTCCGCGACCCGGGACGACAGGAACGGCCGCTCGCGCAGGCCGCCGAGAGCGACGCGCAGTTGGTTGTCCATCTCGGCGACCCCGACCGCGACCACGGAGCGACTGAACGCCGCTCGCGCCCCCACCTTCTCGAACGCGCTCCGCCGGCACTTGCGGATCGAAACAGTCAGGATAAGGTTTTGACGCGGCCAATGCCTTGCCTGTGCCCGCATGAAGTCGGCCAGCGACATCTCGCGCCCGGCCGTCCCCTCCGCCACTTCGACCGTCGCATCGAGTGCGAGCAGAGCCGTCACCACGTCTCCGGCCGGATGAGGCGTCGATACGTTCCCGCCTACGGTTCCGCGTTGGCGCAGCGCTGGCGACGAGGTCTGCGCGGCGGCTTCGGCGAGCACACGTGCGTGCCGCCGCACGAGCCGATGCGACGCGAGCTCGGCGGCGGTCGCCAGGGCACCGATGCGCAGGCGCGTCCCGCACTCCGTCACCCCCTGCGCCTCGGGGACATCCTTGATGTCGACGACCTCTCGCACGAAGCGCACCCACGGCCGGCGTTCCGCCAGCGCGACGAGCAGATCGGTCCCGCCGGCGTAGATGCAGGCCCCCGGGCGAGCCAGGGCAGCCAGCGCCGCGGCGAGAGTCCGCGGCCGGGAATATGTGAAGGCTGGAAGGTCCACCATCTCGTCGTGACAATGCCGAAGATCCCGGGCGCCCTGCGATGCGGTTTCGCAGTATCTCATTGCCGCACGCGGGGCCATACGTCACGCGGCAGGGCACATCGGGCCCCTGCTGACTGCTCCCAAGTGCCCTGCCCAGCGTGCCTTGAAGCCCTGCGCAAAGGCAGTTAAGAGAGCCGTCCGATGCTGTTTCGAAAGCGACTCGGTTGGCTCGTGGCCGTGTCTCTTCTCGTCGGAGGAGCCGGGTGCAGCGAGGATGAAGGGCGCCCGACGGGCGTTGCCAGCCCGTGGGCGCGGCACACCATCGACGCGCGGTTTCGCGGCGCGGACGGGGTGCGTATCGCCGACGTCAACGGCGACGGCCTCGCCGACGTGACGACCGCCTGGGAGCAGTCGGGAATCACCCGGGCATACCTCCACCCCGGATTTGAGGCCGTGCGCGAGCCGTGGCCCGCGGTCACGGTGGGCGTGACCCCGCAGGTCGAGGATGCCGTGTGGGTCGATGTCGATGGCGACGGCCACATGGACGTCGTGAGCAGCGCCGAAGGCCGCACGCGGGCGATTTTTGTCAGCTTCGCGCCGTCGGATCCGGCCGACTTTCTCGACCCCCACGCCTGGCGCACCGAAGTCGTGCCGGCCACCCTGGGACGGCAGTGGATGTACGCGCTGCCTATGCAGATCGACGGCCAGGACGGCATTGATCTGGTCCTCGGCAGCAAGCGGGGCAAGGCCATTGTGGGCTGGCTGCAATCCCCACCGAACCCGCGCGACTTGAGCGCCTGGACGCTGCACGAGATCGCCCCCGCCGGGTGGGTGATGTCGATCGATGCGATCGATATGAACGGCGACGGACGCCAGGACCTGCTGGTAAGCGACCGCTCGCCTTCCCCCGTACGGGGTGTGCGGTGGCTCGAGAATCCCGGTCCCGGGAGTGCAGCGGCGGGCCTCTGGACGCAACACTTCGTCGGCGCGCGCGACCGCAACCCGGTGTTCATCGCCCCGGTACCGGGCGCATCGGGGCCGCAACGGATCGTCGTACCCGTCGGTGGTCGGCAGCTCTCGCTGTTCCAACGCGTCGACGACGCGGAGGATATCTGGGACGAAGTCCCGCTCATGTACCCGCGCCATGTCGGCGATCCGAAAGCGGCCGCCGTCGGCGACGTCGACCTGAACGGTTCACTGGATATCGTCCTCACCTGCACCAATCTCGTCGGCCGCGAGGACAGCGTCGTATGGCTCTCGGACGCGGCGCACGCGAAGGAACCCGAGACGGAGTCGTACAGCATCAGCGGCCCGGAAGGCGAAAAGTTCGACCGCATCGAGCTCCTCGACCTCGATGGCGACGGCGACCTCGACGTCCTGACCACCGAAGAGATCCAGCAGCTCGGCGTCATCTGGTACGAGAACCCGACGCGATGAGCCGCGCATGCTGATCGCCCTGTTGCGCGTCCTCCCCAAGCTGTGGCTCTCACGCCTGGCGGGCAAGCTGGTCAGCCTGCGATTGCCGGCACCGCTGCAGCGCCGCCAGATCCTCGCCTTTGCCCGCTTCTTCGGCGTCGACCTCAGCGAGGTGCGCGACCCGATCGAATCGTTTGCCAGCCTGCAGGCGTTCTTCACCCGCGCCCTGCGCCCCGACGCCCGCCCGATCGATCCCGCCGCACAGGCGCTGGTCGCGCCCTGCGACGGCGCCTGGGGCAGCTCGGGCGCGGTCGAACGCGGCCTGCTGCTGCAGGTCAAGGGCCGCACGTATCCCCTCGCCGCCCTGCTCGGCGATGCCGTCCTGGCGCGCGAGCTCGAAGGCGGCGCCTACGCCACGCTCTACCTCTCGCCGCGCGACTACCACCGCTTCCACACACCGTGCGCCGGGAACGTCGTGCGCACGGTCCATCTCCCCGGCACGCTCTGGCCGGTCAATCGAGCCGGGATCGAGGGCGTGCCCAACCTCTTCGCCCAGAACGAGCGGCTCTGCATCTACCTGCGCCTCGCCGGCGGCGCGCCGAGCGACCTGATCTGCCTGGTCGCCGTCGGCGCGACCAACGTCGGCAAAGTGCGCGTGACCTTCGACGACGTGACCACCAATGTCCCGCGCGCCATCGCCAGCGAACGCGTCTACCCTGCCCCCGGTCCCGCCTTCGCCAAGGGCGACGAGCTCGGCCGCTTCGAATTCGGCTCCACCATCGTCATGATTGCCAGCCCAGGGCTGGTCGACCTCGATTTCCAACCACCCGGGACAATCCTCCGGTTGGGGCGGCGCATCGGCACACTGCACGGTCCGCGCTGAGTACTATTCACCTCCGAGTCCCCCCTCCTTTCCAAGGAGGGGGCCAG